>DASSWY010000183.1:0-2076 GCA_035704325.1 Microcella sp.
CGTCTCAGTCCGCGGGGCCGTATCGCATCGTGGTGCCGGCGCGTCGCGCGATCCGGATGCTCGGCTCAGCTCGCGGGGAAAATTTCGCGCGCGATGCCGAGCCGCTTCTCGATGGTGACCAGCGCATCCTCGCTTTGATCGATGCTGAGGCTGCGTCGGCCCAGTGCGCGGGCGACAGCGGCCGTCGTGCCCGAGCCGGCGAACGGGTCGAGCACGAGGTCGCCCTCGCGGCTGGAGGCGGTGACGATGCGGCGCAGGATTCCTTCGGGTTTCTGCGTCGGGTAGCCCGTCTTCTCGCGGCCACTGGTGGTGACGATCGTGTGCCACCACACGTCAGTGGGCAGCTTGCCGCGGGCGGCCTTCTCGGGCGTGACAAGCCCCGGAGCCATGTACGGCTCGCGGTCGACCGCCTCGGAGTCGAAGTGGTACCGCTTCGGGTCTTTCACGTACACGAGGATCGTGTCGTGCTTGGTCGGCCAGCGCCGGCGAGACTTGGCGCCGTAGTCGTAGGCCCAGATCAGCTCGTTGAGGAAGCAGTCGCGGCCGAAGAGCCCGTCGAGGGCGACCTTCGCGTAGTGCGCCTCGCGGTAGTCGAGGTGCAGGTAGAGGGTGCCCGTGGGGGCGAGCAGGCGGTGCACTTCGGCAAGTCTCGGGGCGAGGAAGGCGTCGTAGTCGTCGAAGCGGTCGGCGTACTGGGCCTCGCTGTCGACGTGCATCGTGTAGCTGGTGCCGGCGTAGCCGGTGCGGGCGCCGTCGGGGTCGCGCTCGTGGCGGGTGACGCGGCGCAGCTGGGTGCGGCCCGTGTTGAACGGAGGGTCGAGGTAGGCGAGGTCGACACTCTCATCGGGGAGGGCCTGGAGGAGGGGCAGGTTGTTGCCGTGAAACAGGCGGTGCGGATGCTCGGGGCTCGGCACGAGCGACGGGTCCCGCTGGAGCTGAGCCCCGGTCGCGTCGCTCGCCGCGTCGCTCACCATCTCGCTCGCCGTGCTTCTCATCGTGTCGCTTGCCGTGACGCTCGCAGTGCCGCTCACCATGCCGCTTGCCGCGTCATCGCCGGTCGCCTCCTCCGCCATGCGCTGAGGTTAACAGCGCGCCGACATGTCGCCGCACACGGTCGGCCCGCTTTACCCGGACGGCAGTGCCTGTGCCGGTTCGCTGCGGTAGCTGCGGCCGGATGGTGACGTCCAGAGCAGGGTGCCGCCACCGTCGTGTTGCACCCGCCAGCGGGTGTGATGTTTCAGGCGGTGATGGCTGGGGCAGAGGTGCGCGAGGTTGTCGGCGGATGTTGTTCCGCCGTGCTGCCAGTCGCGCGTGTGGTCGACGTCGCTGTGGGATGCGGCCCGCCCGCAGCCGGGGAACCGGCAGTACTCGTCGCGAACGCGCAACCACATACGCATGTCGCGTGGCACCACGTAGCGGTCGCGACCCACCGAGAGCGTGGCGCCGGTTTCGGGGTGGGTGAGTATGCGGATAAAGCTGGGTGCCGCTGCGGCCAGGCGGCGAGCTTCGGCGTCGGGGATCGGCCCATGGCCCTCGATGCTCGCGACGTCGTCGGTGTCGCGGCCGAGCAGTGTCAGCACCGGCACGGTCACGAGCACGGTGGGGCGGATGCCCGTGCCGGTTCCTGAGGTCGGCATCGCGCCGTCGAAGAGCAGGTCGCGCAGCACGTCGGCCCGCCGCTGCGCCAGCGTGCGGTCGTCGGCGTCAACGTTGGCTTCTGCGCCAGCGTTGGCGTCGAGGTCAGCGGCCGCGGCGGCGACGGAGGCGGCCGATGCGGCGGCGGCGTGGTCGGCGGCCCCCGCGATGCTGTCGCTGCGCCGGTCGGTGCGCCCGAGCTGGTTCGCGATGTCGCTGATGCGGTTGTAGGCGGCCCACGCGTCGGCGGCGGGCAGGTATGCGGTGAGGTACGCCATGCCGTCGCGCGCGGGCTCGACCCAGACGCCGCGCTCGGCAATGCGCTCGGCGCAGCGGCGCTCGCGGGTCAGGGGTTCGAGCCGTTCGCGCAGTCGCCGCGCCCGCTGTCGAAACCGACCCGGGCTCGTCACTTCGGCGTGACGCAGAGCCTGCTGCTCGAAC
>DASSWY010000199.1:0-9277 GCA_035704325.1 Microcella sp.
CAGGTGAAGCGGGCGATGCCCGAGGCAGTGCTCGTCTTTCTCCTCCCGCCCACCTGGGACGAGCTGGTGCGGCGGCTCATCGGGCGAGGCACCGAAAGCCCCGCCGAACAGGCGCGCCGACTCGAGACGGCGAAGGTCGAACTAGCCGCCCAAGACGAGTTCGATGTGCACGTCGTCAACGACAATGTCGAGCGTGCGGCCCAGGAGGTCGTAGACTTGCTCACTGCCGTGCGCTCGGCGCACGCCCCAGAACTCAACGACTAGTACGGAGCTGACATGGCCGACAAGACCCAGGGCATCATTGACCCGCCCATCGACGAGCTGCTGTCGAAGGTCGACTCGAAGTACCAGCTCGTAATCTTCGCCGCCAAGCGCGCGCGCCAGATCAACGACTACTACTCCGACCTGCACGAGGGCTCGCTGTTCGACAACGTGGGCCCGCTCGTCGACTCGACCGTCGACGACAAGCCGCTGTCGGTCGCCCTGCACGAGATCAACGAGGACAAGCTGGTCCTCACTCGCCTCGCCGACTAGCTCGGCCATGCCGGATTCCGGCGCCCCGCTGACGATTGTCGTCGGCATCACGGGCGGCATCGCCGCGTACAAAGCGGTGGGTGTCGCCCGTGGCTTCGTTCAGGCGGGGCACGACGTACACATCGTCGCCACCGAGGGCGCCCTGCGCTTCGTGGGGCGACCCACGCTCGAGGCGATCAGCCGCAACCCCGTGCACACCGAGCTCTACGAGGGTGTCGCCGAGGTGCGACACGTCGCGCTCGGTCAGCGCGCCGACCTGATCGTGGTGGCCCCCGCGACGGCCCACTCGATCGCCTCGCTCGCCGCCGGCCTCGCGGGCGACCTCTTGGGTACGACCGTGCTCGCCTCCGAGGCGCCCCTCGTCATCGCCCCGGCGATGCACACCGAGATGTGGCTCAACGCGGCCACCCAGGCGAATGTGGCGACGCTGCGCGAGCGGGGCGTGCTGATCGTGGGCCCGGCCTCCGGCCAGCTGACGGGCGACGACAGCGGCCCCGGCCGCATGGCCGAGCCCGACGAGATCGTGCGGGCGGCGCTCGACGCCGTGCGCCCGCGTGACCTTCAGGGGATGCGCGTCGTCATTTCGGCCGGCGGCACGCGCGAGCCGATCGACCCCGTCCGCTTTCTCGGCAACCGCTCAAGCGGGCGCCAGGGCGTGGCCCTCGCCGAAGCGGCCCGTTCGCGCGGAGCGGACGTCGTCCTCATCGCGGCCCACCTGGAGGTGCCACCGCCTGCTGGCGTCCGCGTCGTCGAGGTGGGTACCGCCGCTGAGCTGAATGCCGCGATGCTCGCCGAGCAGCCGGGCGCCGAGCTCGTGATCATGGCGGCCGCCGTCGCCGACTTTCGACCGGTGGCCGTCGCCGGCGAGAAGATCAAGAAGACCGACGACGGTGCGGTGCCCGAGCTGCGGCTTGAGCGCACGGACGACGTGCTGGCGGCGCTGGCCGCCGCGCGCCCGGCCGGCCAGCGTCTCGTGGGCTTCGCGGCCGAGACAGTGGGCTCCGAGGCAGAGCTCGTTGCCTTGGCCGCCGGCAAGGCCGCTCGCAAGGGTGCCGACGTGATCATCGCCAACCGCGTCGGCGACGGGGTCGTGTTTGGTCAAGCGTCAACCGACGTCATCATCGTCGACGCGGCCGGTAGCGTGGTGGCGAAGGCCTCGGGCGACAAGCTGTCAGTGGCCCACCGTATTCTCGACGCGCTCGGCTGATTCGGCCAAGCGCCCGCCCGACACCACCGGAGCCCCATGTCCTCGCTGCGTCTGTTCACGTCTGAGTCTGTGACCGAGGGTCACCCCGACAAGATGTGCGACCAGATCAGCGACCGCATTCTGGATGCCCTGCTCACCGTCGATCCGCAGGCTCGCGTCGCCGTCGAAACGCTCGTGACGACGGGGCTCGTTCACGTCGCCGGGGAGGTCACGACGAGCGGCTACGTCGACATTCCCGGCATCGTGCGCCAGACCGTGACCGACATCGGCTACACCGGCAGCGACGTCTGGTTCGACGGGCGCTCGTGCGGTGTCTCGATCTCGATCGGCGGCCAATCGCCTGACATCGCACAGGGAGTCGACTCGGCGTTCGAAACCCGCGAGGGCGAGAGCGTCGACGCCGACGACCGGCAAGGTGCGGGCGACCAGGGGCTGATGTTCGGCTACGCCACGCGCGAGACGCCGACGCTCATGCCACTGCCGATCTGGCTCGCCCACCGCCTGTCTGAGCGCCTCGCCACCGTGCGCAAAGACGGCACCCTCGGCTACCTCGGCCCCGACGGCAAGACCCAGGTCACGGCGGGCTACGACGGTCAGGTGCCGCGCACGATCGAGACGATCGTGGTGAGCACGCAACACCGTGCCGAGGTCGACACGCCCCAGGTGCGCGCCGACGTCGAGCGCGAGGTCATTCGCCCCGTTCTCGAGGCGGCCGGTTTCGGTGACCAGGCCCCGCGCATCCTCATCAACCCGACCGGCACCTTCGTGATCGGCGGCCCCCAGGGTGACGCCGGGCTCACGGGCCGCAAGATCATCGTCGACACCTACGGCGGCGCATCGCGCCACGGCGGGGGTGCCTTCAGCGGTAAAGACCCGTCGAAGGTTGACCGCTCAGCCGCCTACGCCATGCGCTGGGTGGCAAAGAACGCTGTCGCCGCCGGCCTTGCCGACCGGCTCGAGGTGCAGGTGGCCTACGCGATCGGCACGGCGGCGCCCGTGGGGCTGTACGTCGAGAGCTTCGGCACCGGACACGTCGACGACGACACGATCATTCGGGCGATTCGCGACACCTTCGACCTGCGCCCGGCCGCCATCGTGCGCGAGCTCGACCTCCTGCGACCCATCTACGGACAGACGGCCGCCTACGGTCACTTCGGGCGCGAGCTGCCCGACTTCAGCTGGGAGACGCTCGACCGCGCAGACGCGCTGCGCGCGAGCGCTGGGCTCTGAGCCGCGGGGGCGAGCGCGCGTGACCGCCGAACCGATCGCGCGGGTGCTGATCGATTCGCCGCTGCCGCAGCTCGACCGCCTGCTCGAGTACCGCATCCCTGAATCGCTTGATCGGGATGCGCGGCCCGGTGTGCGCCTCGTCGTGCCGCTGCGCACGGGCGGCCGCCAGGCGAAGGGCTACCTGATCGACCGCGTGGCCGAGGCGAGTTTCGGCGGCCAGCTCGCCGAGATCTCGGAGGTGGTGTCGACCGCGCGCGTGCTCACTCCCGAGGTGTATCGCCTCGCTCGCCGCGCGGCCGATCGCGCCGCAGGCACGGCCAGTGACCTGCTGCGCCTCGCGGTACCACCGCGGCAGGTGCGCATCGAAAAGGCCTGGCTCGGCGCGCTTGACGCGGCAGGGCGCACCGGCCCGGCTCTGACGCCCGCCGAGATCGCCGTCGCGGAGGGCGCCCCCGCCCCCGCGCTCGATTCCGACACGATCGCCGCCCTCCGCGATCCCACGGCGGCGGCGGGGGATCGCCGCATCGCGCTCACGGCGCCGCAGCGGCTCGTTGAGGCCGGTCACGGGGTGTGGCTTCCCGCCGGGCTCATGACCCTCGTGGGGCTTGCCGCCCGCACGGTGGCGGGCGGGCGCTCGGCGATCATCGCTGTGCCCGACTACCGCGATCTCGACCTCGTGGCCGCGGCCGCCGCGCTCGTGCTGCCGGGCGAGGCGATTGCCCGGGTTGACGCGGGGCGCGGGGCGGGGGAGCGCTACCGCGGCTTCCTGCGCGCCCTCGAGAAGCGCCCGGCGCTCGTGATCGGCACCCGCACCGCCGTGACGGCGCCCGCGCACCGGCTCGGACTCATCGCCCTCTGGGACGACGGCGACCCCCTGCACGCCGAACAGCACGCGCCCGGCGTACACGCCCGCGACCTGGCGCTTCTGCGACACGATGACGCGGCCTGTGGCCTCGTCCTCGCCGCGCACTCGCCCTCCGCCGACACTCAGCGCCTCGTCGAGATCGGCTATCTGCGCGCCGTGACGCCCGCGCGGTCCGCGCGGCGGCGCATCCGACCGACCACGCGCGCGGTCGGCGCCGACGAGCCGGGAGCCCGCGCGCGCATCCCCTCGATCGCGTGGCGAGCCGCCAGCGAGGCGCTCGCGACCGGCCCCGTTCTGCTGCAGGTGGCGCGCCCCGGTTTTGACCCGCGCATCGTGTGCGCCGACTGCGGCGAGGCGGTGCGCTGTCGCGTCTGCGCCGGCCCGGTGGGGGTGCGCAAAGCCGGGGCGGCGCCCTCGTGTCGCTGGTGCGGGGCCATCGCCCCTGCCGCGCCCTGCACCCGCTGCGCGGGGACGCGCCGCCGGGCGAGCACCCCCGGCTCGGTGCGCACCGCCGACGAGCTGGGCCGCGCCTTCCCCGGGGCGCGCGTCATCGTCTCCGACGCCGACCACGCCCACCAGCAGGTCGAGCCCGGCCGCACGATCGTGGTCGCGACCCGCGGCGCCGAGCCGATCGTCGAAGGCGGGTATCGCGCCGTGCTGCTGCTCGACGCGGAGCGCATGCTCGCCCGCGACGGCCTCCGGGTCGTCGACGACTGTCTGAGGTGGTGGCAGAACGCGGCAGCGCTCGCGGCCGACGATGCACCCGTGCTGCTCGTCGGGGTCGACGGGCCCGTCGCCCAGGCGCTCGCCACCGGCACCGCCGACGAGCTGATCGCCGCCGAACTCGCCGACCGCCGTCGCCTGCGCTTCCCGCCCGCCGTGCGCTCGGCGACCGTGACCGGCACGGCGTCCGAGGTGCGCGCCGCCCTCGAACCGGTGCTCGCCCTCGACGGCGTCGACGCTCTCGGGCCGGTCGAGCTGGCAGACGGTCAGCTTCGGGCGATCGTGCGCCTCGACTACGCGCGCGGCGTCGACGTCGCGCGCGAACTGCGGGCGGCGGTCGTCGCGGCAGCCACCGCGCGCGCGCAGCGACGCCGCTCGACCCTGCGCGTGCGATTCGACGACCCGACGGCGTTTGACGCGGCGCTCGACGAGTGACCTCGCGCGGCGCCCAGGCCGCCGTGCGGCAGAATCGTCGGGTGACTCGCCTCAGACTGCTGTTCGCCGGAAGCCCCGCCGCGGCAGTCCCGTCTCTCGCGGCCCTCGCCCGCGGGCCGCATGCGGTGGAGGCCGTCATCACCCGTCCGCCGACGCCGCAGGGGCGTAAACGGGTGCTCACGCCCACCCCCGTCGAGCGTGAGGCGCAGCGCCGCGGACTCGAGGTGCTGCACGCCCGCAGCCTCACCCCGCTCACCGACGAGCTCGTCGCCCGTCAGGTCGATCTGGGCGTCATCGTGGCGTTCGGCGGGCTCATTCGCGAACCCCTGCTCTCGGCCCCGCGCCTCGGCTGGATCAACCTGCACTTCTCGCTGCTACCGGCCTACCGGGGCGCCGCGCCCGTGCAGCGCGCCATCATGGCGGGCGACACCCGCACCGGCATGAGCGTCTTTCGGCTGACGGCCGGACTCGACGAGGGTGACCTGCTCGCGCAGCGCGCGCAGCCGATCGGGGCCCACGACACGGCGGGCTCGCTGCTCGAACGCCTTGCCGCCGACGGGGCGGGTCTCGTCGCTAGCGTCGTCGACGCACTGGCCGACGGCACCGCGACCGCGACGCCGCAGCAGGGCACCCCGTCGTTCGCCCCCAAACTCACCCGCGACGACGGGCGCGTGACGTTCACGTCCGGTGCCTTGACCGTGTCGGCGCGTGTCCGCGGAACCACCCCCGAACCCGGCGCCTTCGCTGAGCTCGATGACGGCACCACCGTCAAGCTGCTCGAGGTCGCCATCGCGCACGACGCGCCGGCGCTCGAACCGGGCCGGCTCACCGTTCAGGCGGGCGCGGCGCTCGTCGGCACCGCCGACCGCCCGCTCGAGCTCATCCGCGTCCAGCCGGCCGGCAGGCAGGCCATGCGGGCGGTCGATTGGATGCGCGGCCTGCGCGACGCCGCCGAGCGGCGGTTCCGATGAACCCCGGTGAACCACGTCGTTCGTCGGGTCGAGCATCCGGTGGGGCATCGGGTGGGTCATCCGGTCGGGCGCCCGCGGGGCCGTCGCCCCGCCGGATCGCGTTCGACGTCGTGCACGCCGTCGCGCGCGACGACGCCTACGCGAACCTGCTGCTGCCGACGCGCATCCGTCGGGCCCGCCTTACCGGGTCAGACGCCGGCTTCGCGACGGAGCTGACGTACGGCACGCTGCGCAGCCGGGGCCTCTACGACGCGGTGATTGCGCGCGCCGCCGGGCGAGCGATCGATCGCATCGACCCGCTCGCGCTCGACGTGCTGCGGCTCGGCGCACACCAGCTGCTCGGCATGGATACCCCGCCCCACGCCGCCGTCGACGAGTCGGTGCGGCTCGCTCGGCAGGTGGGTGCCCCGCGCGCCGCCGGCTTCGTCAACGCCGTGCTGCGCCGCGTCGGCGAGCGCAGCCTCGACGAGTGGCAAACACTGTTGACCGAGGGGGTGAGCTCGGTGCGGGGCATCCTCGCGATTCGCCACGCGCATCCGGAATGGGTGGTTGACGCCCTCGCCGACGCGCTCGCGGCCGAGGGGCGGGGAGCCGAACTCGACGCGCTGCTCGCGGCCGACAACGACCCGCCGCGCGTCACGCTTGTCGCGCTGCCGGGTCTCGCCGAGCCGCTCGCTGCCGATGACCCATGCCGCACGCCGTACTCGCCGCTCGGCGTGCGCTCTCGTTCGGGTGACCCGGCCGTCGACCCCGAGGTCGCCTCCGGCGTGCGTCGGGTGCAAGACGAGGGATCGCACCTGGCCGCCCTCGCGCTCAGTCGCGCGCGGCCCGCCACGCCGGGGGAGCGCTGGCTCGACCTCTGCGCCGGCCCCGGTGGCAAGGCGGCGCTGCTCGCGGCCGAGGCCCGCGGGGCGGGCGCGCAGCTCGTGGCGAACGAGGCCGTGCCGCGGCGCGCCGAACTGGTGCGCCGCGCCCTCGCCCCCGTCGCCCCCGAGGTCGAGGTGCGCGCCGGCGACGGTCGCACCATCGGCGACACCGAGCCGGGGGCGTTTGACCGCATCCTGGTCGATGCGCCGTGCACGGGTCTCGGTGCGCTCCGCCGTCGCCCCGAGGCACGCTGGCGCAAGAGCGCCGATGACGTGGCGCCGCTCGCAACCCTGCAGCGTGAGCTGCTGACGGCAGCGCTCGATGCGGTCGCCCCGGGCGGGCTCGTCGCCTACGTCACCTGCTCGCCGCACCAGGACGAAACCCGCGCTGTGGTGGATGCGGTGCTCGCGTCGCGCTCGGACGCGACCGCCCTCGACACGCCCGCGATCCTCTCGCGCATCGTGCGGGAACCGCTCGACCTCGGGCCGGGCACGGCCGCGCAGCTGTGGCCGCACCGGCACGGCACCGACGCGATGTTCATCCAGCTCATCGAGCGCGCGGCCCACTGACGCCGCTTCGCGCGCTCGCGGCTCCGCTGCGGGCGGATGCGCGGGGCCGCTGACTACGCTGGCGACGTGACCGCGCGCATCAACCCGAGCATCCTGTCGGCCGATTTCGTCAACATGGAGCGCGATCTGAATCGCATCCAGACCGCCGATTACGTGCACGTCGACGTGATGGACAACCATTTCGTGCCGAACCTCACCTTCGGCCCGCAGATGGTCGGCCGGGTGCAGGACGTCTCGCCGATTCCGCTCGACGTGCACCTGATGATCAGTGATGTCGACCGCTGGGGGCCGGGCTACGCCGAACTGGGCGCGTTTTCGGTCACCTTCCACGTGGAGGCCGCCACCGATCCGGTTGCCGTCGCGCGCGCCATTCGCGATCGCGGCGCCCGCGCGGGCCTCGCGCTGAAGCCCGGAACCCCCGTCGAGCCGTACCTCGAGCTGCTGCCCGAGTTCGACCAGGTGCTCGTCATGACCGTCGAGCCCGGCTTCGGGGGGCAGTCGTTCATGCCCGAGACGATGCCGAAGCTGCGGCTGCTGCGCGAGCAGGTGCGCCGCCTCGGCGTCGACACCTGGCTGCAGGTCGACGGCGGCATCGCCCTCGACACGATTGCGATCGCCGCCGAGGCGGGCGCCGACACCTTCGTCGCGGGCTCGGCCGTCTACGGCGCCGACGACCCCGAGCGCGCGATCGCCGGTCTGCGCGAGGCCGCCACGTCTGCTTGGATGGAACCATGAGCCAGCTGAGCAAGCCCGAAATCGACTTCTTCGAGGGCCCCGCGCCCACCGAGCTCGTCATCACCGACCTGGTGGTCGGCGACGGTGCGGAGGCCACCCCCGGCGCGACCGTCGACGTGCACTACGTCGGTGTCGAGTTCGACAGCGGTGAAGAGTTCGACGCGTCGTGGAACCGCGGGTCGTCGATCAACTTCCCCCTCGGCAGCCTGATCGCCGGCTGGCAGCAGGGCATCCCCGGCATGAAGGTGGGCGGCCGTCGCCAGCTCGTCTGCCCGCCGCACCTCGCCTACGGCCCCGCCGGTGGCGGCCATCGCCTGTCGGGCAAGACGCTCGTCTTCGTCATCGACCTGCTCGGCGTCTCCTGACCCACGGTTCGTGAAGCGTCGCCCCGGTACGCTTGCCGGGTGAAGACGTTCGAATCGCTGTACGCCGAGCTCGCCGAGAAAGCCCGCTCGCGCCCCGAGGGCTCCGGCACCGTGGCGCAGCTCGATGCCGGCGTGCACGCGATCGGCAAGAAGATCGTCGAGGAGGCCGCCGAGGTCTGGATGGCCGCCGAGCACGAGGGCCCTGACCGCACCGCCGAGGAGATCAGCCAGCTGCTCTACCACGTGCAGGTGCTCATGCTGGCCCGCGGCCTCTCGCTCGAGGACGTCTACACCCATCTGTGAGCGGCGGTCCCGCATCTCCGGCCGACCCGACCGACCCGCTCATCCGAGAGGCACCTGTGCTGCGCATCGCCGTACCCAACAAGGGATCGCTGTCCCAGTCGGCCTCCGAGATCCTGCGCGAGGCGGGCTACCGCCAGCGACAGGACGCCAAGGAGCTGACCCTGCTCGACGCCGAGAACGGCGCCGAGTTCTTCTACCTGCGCCCGCGCGACATCGCGCTCTACGTCGGCGAGGGCACCCTGGACGTGGGCATCACCGGGCGTGACCTGCTGCTCGACTCCGGGGCGCACGCGTCTGAGGCGATGGCGCTCGGCTTCGGCGCGTCGACGTTCCGCTTCGCCGCGCCGGCCGGCCGGATGAGCGACGTCAGCGACCTCGCCGGTGCGCGCATCGCCACCTCGTACCAGGGCGTCGTCGAGGCGTACCTGGCCGAACGGGGCATCGAGGCGTCGGTCGTGCGGCTCGACGGCGCG
>DASSWY010000221.1:0-12001 GCA_035704325.1 Microcella sp.
AGACGAGCGCGTTGTACCAGAAGCGCTCGAGGTCGGCGCTCTTGCTGCCGTCGCCCGAGCCCCCGAACAGGCGCGTCGTGCGCAGCCGCATCACGCCCCCCTCGCTCGGCACGGGCCAGAAGCGCAACCCCACCGTCGCCGCGTGGCGGAACACGCAGTAGAGCTGGGGGCGGGTCGACACCGACCCCTTCGTCGTGAGCAGCGCCCAGCTCATCTGGTCGATCTGCTTGCAGACGAGCTCGCCCGAGGTGTGCTTGGTGTCGGGGTTGTCCTCCGGCACGAACATCGCCTCGCCGTGCACGTCGAGGATGTCCTCGGGCAGCGAGTAGTAGGGCTCTCCCGCGACCAGGGGCAGGTCGTGGAAGCCGCTCGTCCGCGCCATGAAGCCCTTCGTCGCGAGCTCGTCCATGATGAGGTCGAGCACCTGCCGGCCGTGCTCGAGCTTCGGCGTCATGTTGGCGCCGCTCAGGCGCGCCTCGACCGGCACGATCCCCGCCCGCTTGTAGGCGAGCAGCACGAGCGCGTTGATCGAGATGCGCGAGGCCGGCGTCGTCGAGATGGGCACTCAAAACCCCGTCGGCACGTTGCCGTTGTAGACGTCCTCGGCCGTCAGGCGCCGCGTCGGTCCGGTGTAGGAGGAGCTGCTCGACGGCTGGCCGTTGCTGTCGACGTCGGGCACGGCGCCGTCGGCGGGCGTGACGTTGCCGAGGCGCCCAGCGAGAGCCGCCGCTCGCTGAGCCGTCAGCTCGGCGAGCGTGACCTCGTCGCGCCCCGGCAGGTCGTCGGGGCACCGGAGCAGGCCATCACGGCCGCGGCGCAGCGCAGACCGAAGGAAGGGCGTCGAGCACACGTCGCAGCGCGACAGGTGCTCTCCCTTGCGATCGATGTTGCGCGGAACGCTGCGGCTCATGATGCCCCATTTCAGTTGCCGTCGTTGTTGGCCGGCGTGATGAGCCCCGAGCCGCCCTCGGCGTCGGTGCAGAAGTTCTGGAAGCAGTGGACGCCTGGGAGCGCCGCCGTCCCGATCACGATGCCGAGCGAGGCGGGGGTGCCGTTCGTCGCGGTGCCGATGAGGTTGTGCGCGATCCAGCCGGTGATCGCCGCGTCCGCCACCGTGACGGCCGTGCCGCCGCTCGTGCCCTGCGTCTGCCGGAACAGGTTGCCGATGATCGCCATGTTGAGCGTGGCGGCGTCGGTGACCTCCACGATGGGGTCGGTGCAGTTGGCGACGATCCGGTTGTGGGCGATCGTGGTGCCGGGCGCCGCCGTCACCGCGATCGCGGGGTTCGCGGCGAGCGCGCCCGTCAGCGAGACGAAGCAGTTGTCGAGCGTGCAGCTCGCGCCCGTGAACACGATCGCGCCGGTGAGCGCCGCCGTGGTGCTGATGATGCGCAGGCCCGATACGCGGATGTTCGCGGCCGCGAGCGCGAGGCTCGCGCCGGCGTGCGCCAGCGTGATCTGCGGCGCGTTGGTCGCCCAGGGGTTGCCGACGCCGATGATCTGCGCGCCCGCCGGGGGCACGAAGACGACACCCGAGGAGCTGAACGTCTCGGTGTGTCCCGGCAGGACGTACACGATGTCGTTCATGCCGGACCGGCAGCGCGACAGCCCCGCGGCGATGGTGGACACGAGCCCGCCGCTCATCGCGAAGAGGTCGTCGCCCTCCTGAGCGCCCGTCGATCGCACGTAGGCCGCGACCCGCCCGCCGGGCTTGATCCACGTGCCGTTCGGCGTCGCGAGCGCGTCGACTTGCTGGAAGAACGGGGTTGCCATCAGCAGCCCTTGCCCTTCTTCTTACCCTTCGGCGGCATGGGCGCCGGCGCGGGCTTGGTTGGCTTGGTCTTCGCCATGGCTCAGGCCTCCGAAAAGTAGAACGAGCGGGGGTTGACCCACCCACGAGACCAGCGCGCGCTGATCGCGTAGTTCATCATGGTCTTGTCCTCGGTGACCCAGGTGTTGCTCTTGGGCTTGCGCCGCCAGAGCCACATGATGCCGAGGTCGGCGTCGGTGATGAGGCCCCAGTTGGTCGTGGTGTTCGTCCAATACTTGACCGGCACCGGGGTGAGGTTCATCTCCTTGTTCACCACGTTGACCGCGTTGAACGCGCCCGGCGTCGGGTCGAACTTGCTGGAGAGCAGCTCCTCCCAGAGGCCCCATTGCTGGACGGGGAAGACGACCTTCTTCGGCTCGACGCCGTCGATCAGGCCATCGTGCCCGACCATCTGCATGAGCTGCGCCCGTGCGATGACGAGCGCCGCCTTGCTCGGGCTCATCGGCGTGGCCATCACGTTGGAGTAGGTGCCGCCGCCGGGCAGCGCGTGCGTCGCGCTGGCGAGGGGCTGCCCGTCGCCGCCGACGAAGCTCGTGTTGGCGGCGCGCACCAGGATGAGCGTCGCGTCGAAGTCGATAAGCTTCCAGAGCGCGCGGTTGTTGCGCTTGGCGGCCTGAACGACCTTGTCGTACTTCAGGTCTTCGATCGCCTCTTCGCTGACGATCATGCGCTGGCCGTAGGTGCGCGAGTTGAAGCGGGTCTGCGGCCCCTCGTAGATCGTGCCGACCGGGTAGCTCTCGCCCTCGGGCTTCTCGCCCGCCATGCCGGAGCCCGCATACTCGACATAGTCGACGTAGTTGTCGGCCATGTTCTTCACCGTCATCCACTTGGTATAGACGGCCTTGGACCCCTCCGAGCCGTGCTCGTCGGTGTCGATGTCCTCGAGCGTCTCTTTGAGCGCGAGGGCTTCGGTGCTGGTGAAAATCTCAGACATCGCTCACGCCTCCAGGTTCGCTTCCGAGGTGTTCGCCGGGACGTTCGTCGCGTCGCTCGTCGCCGTCGGGAAAATCTGCTGCATGTTGAAGATGACCTCGAGCGTCACGTGCGTGAGCGACGGGTCCAAGGTGTCGAAGCGCTTGCTCAGCCCGACGATCCGGAGCTGGTTGACTTCGTCGGCCGCCTCGCTGATGTCGCTCGTGTCGAGCAACGGGTTCGCCTTCGGCTGCCCCGCTCCGCTCGTCAGCACGCTGTAGACGAAGTTCGCGGTGCCGATGACCGACTGCCACTCGGCCTTCGTGTCGAGCGACGAGCCGCCTGCGGCGTCGCAGTCGATCTCGAAGATGTTGTTGTGGACCGGGATGATCTTGCAGAGCGTCTGCTGGTCGTCGCCGGTGTACGTCGTGCCCGACGGGTAGTAGGAGCTCGGGCGGGGGGCGCCGCCGATCATGACCCGCGGGAAGCCGGCGACGATGCCGTACACGCGGTCGTCGATGTCCGTGCCGTCGGCGGCCTGCCCCGGCTGCACCAGCCGCACGGTGCCGTTGTTGAGCAACTGCACAGGGTCGCCGATGTTGAGGTTGACGGCCGTGCCGCCCGAGCCGTCGGCGCCCGTGTTCGGCGCGTAGCCCGATGCGATCGGCTTGGTGATGGTCTGCGGCGTCTCGACGCCGTCGAAGCTGCGCGCGAAGCGGAAGCCGTAGTTGTGCGGGTTCGCCATGAGAGTTCCTCAATCGTGAAGGGACAGGGGAGTCAGAACTCCCAGCGCTTGCGATCGTCATCGCGCGCGCGAGTGGACGTGATGCCGCGGAAGTCGCGGCGCTCCTGCTCGGTGAGCGGGTCGATCTCGCGATGGCGGATCGCCTCTTGGATCCGGTCGGCCTTCTCCCAGCCCTCCCGATCGCGAGCGTTTTTCAGCTCCATCGGGCACTCCATCAGCAGCATCCCCATGCTGCGGATCGGATCCCCCTGCTTGTACTCGTTCCAGCCGATCGCCGGCTTGGCGTCGTCGTTCTCGTCGTACTGCGACGGCTTGTAGCCGAGCGCGCGGTAGGTCGCGACGTTGAATGTCGGGTCCGAGTTCGCCTCGTTGACCCAGACGTAGTGCTTCGTCCCGTCCTGGCCTACGAGCTGCCCGCGGTTGGCGGTCTGCTCCACGGGGCGCGGCGGCGGATCCTCGCGCCGCATCTTCTTCGACTGCTGCTCTGCTGCCTCTGGCACGAACGCTCCATCTGACCCGCTCGGTTCAGACGGAGGCCACGGGGGGACGTGGAGCTCGCCGGGATGTGGAAAACAGGGAAGCAGAATCCCAGCCGCCGGTCAAGTTCCACATCGACGCCGCCGGGTTGGCGTCGATGTAAGCCCCGCTCAGAGCTGCTTCTTCTCCCGCATCCGGCGCCCCGTCTTCTCCGTCCAGCGTTTGACGGCCTCGGCTTCGGGCAGGTCGTCGTAGGCAGCGAGCGCGATCTTGCGCAGCCCGCGCGAGAGCGTGATGGGCTCCTTCGAGCCGCCGCCGCCCGAGCCGCTCGAGGCGGTGCCGCTCAGCCGCGCGCGCTCGCTCGCGCTCGGCGCGGGCTTGCCCCCGAGCTTGAACTGGACCTTGGCCTCCTCCATGATCTCGTCGACCACGGCGCTCGTGATGGTCTCGCCCATGGCGCGGCGCTGCTTGAAGCGCCCCTCGGCGTATTCGTAGGCGCGGGGGTTGCCGTAGACCTCGGGGTGCTTCGCCTCCCACTGCTGGCGGGCGGTCTGCTGCTGGCGCAGCGGCTCGGTGAGCGCGATCTCGCGCCGGGCGTTGACGCGCGCGCGGCGCGTGTCGATGTCGCGCGCGATGCGCTCGTAGAACTTGGTGCGCTCGGGCGTCATCTTGCCGGCGGCGATCTCCGCCTGCGCCGCCTGGTAGGCGCTCTGCTGCTCCTCGTAGATGGCGTCGAGCTCGGCCTCGAACGGGTCTTTGCCGTCGTTCGCCGGCTGGCGCTGCCCCTGCCCGGCGACGACGCCCTCGAGGCGCGCGAGCCGCTCGCGCAGCTCCTGCTTCTCGGCGCGCTCGCGCTCGAGTTCCTCCTCGGCCTGCTTGCCCCGCTGCAGCTTGAGCTGCAGCCGCTCCTGGCGCCGCTCCCGCCGGCTCTTGCGCTCCTCGGGGCTCTCGCCCGGCTTGTCTTCGTCGCGGACGAGCGCTTCCTCGCTCTCGTCGTCGCTGAACGGGACCTTGATCGCGTCCGGATCGCCCACTGAATAACCTCCGCCGCTCATGCTACGTGCCTCCACAGTTTGCCGCTCGTCACCCATGAGATCGTCTGCTGGCGAACCCCGAGCTCGTCGGCGATGCTTTGCTGAGTACGCCCGCGCGCGTATTCACCGCGGGCATACTGAACCTGGTCTTCGGTAAGTTTTGCGTGCGGGTGCACGCTGCCCCGCGGGCGCGTCTCGGGCCACCTGCGGCTCCCGTTCCGGTCGCCGGTAGCTGACCGATTGCGTGCGACTCTGTCGTCCGCATTGTCCTGCGTGGACCCCCACCGCAGATGGGACGGTTCGTAGCACGCGCGGTTGTCGCACGAATGCAACGCGAACGGTTGCCCAGGGGGTGGGGGCCCATGGAAGAACTCACATACCATCCGGTGGACATAGCTCCGGCCAACGCCACGCTTGCCGTAGACCCCGTAACCATTGACGGTGGCCATGTGCCACTCGATGCACGGCTTGCTCATTGGGGCTACCACGTATCTGCCACGAACACCGACTTCTTCTTTCGCACGTCGACCGTGCCGTCTTCGTTGACGGTCGCGACCTGGTGCTGGTAGCCGCTCTCGTCGCCGACATCGACGATGCGTTTCTTGCCCGAGCGCAGCTCCTCCATGAGGGTCTCGCTGCCGGCGAGGTCCGCCTCGCGCATCATGAGAAAGTACATGTCGAACTTCGGGAAGCGCTCGCACTTCTCCACGAAAGGGACATTCTTGTTCGTGGTCACGATGTGACCGAGCTCGATGCCGTGGCTCATCAGGCGGTCCATCGCCGAGAGCCCCGCGCTGATGAGGATGCCGCGCCGCCCCTCCTGCAGGTCGCGCTCCTTCGTCGCGTTCGGCAGGAAGATGCTCGTCCCGCCGTAGGTCGTCTCCCCCTCGAAGCGGTTGATCGGAAAGACGAACACGCGGTCGAAGGCGGGTTGTGACTTGAAAAACCCGTCGGGGATACCCCACTTGAGCCGGGCCGCGTCGAGCAGCGGCGGCAGGCGCAGCGCCCCCGGCGGGCTCATCCGCTCTTTGATGAGGCGGGTGCGCTCGACCGCGTTGTCGAGCTCGAAGTCGCGCAGCTCGATCTTCGGCTCCGCCGAGCGCGCGCGGTCTTCGGGCTTCCACGAGCTCGTCTTCTCGGGCTCTTTGAAGTCGGGGAGTGAGTAGATTTTCTGGTTGCTCATATCGGCTTGAGGTGAGTTTGGATGAAGGCGCCCGGGTCCTTTTCGAGATCACGCAGCGCCGCGAGGATGCGCCCGACGAGCTCGGCTTCGTGGGCGCGCGCTACGATCTGAACGAGGTCGTCGGGGCAGCTCGCGCCGAGCGCTGCGGCGTGCCCCTGCTGCAGCCGCTCCTGGCGCAGCCGTACGAGGTACTGCCGCAGCAGCTCGAGCTCTTGCACGTCACTCCGGCAGGACCAGCTCCCAGTCCTCGGCGAGCAGGTCCGTCTGGGAGCAGAGCCACGGCACGAACTCGCCCGTTGCCGTGTACATCATGATGTAGGGCAGGAACTTGCAGACCGTGCCCTTCGGGATGCCCGTGGCGTTGGCGGTGTTCTCGTTGATCGGGATGCCGTCGGGGTAGCCCTTCTGGTAGGCGAGCCACATCCCTTTGCCGTTCCAGCCGGCGCGGCGCACGCGCAGGCCGTGATAGCGCATCTCGTTGACGGCGCGGCCGATGTCGAAGCCAGCGACGAGGCTCATTCCGGCTTCGCCTCGGGCTTCGGTGCCCACTCGCGCAAGAGGCGCGCGACGGCCGCGACGTTGCGCGCGACCTGGCGCCCGCCGACGCCGCTCACGATGAAGCCGCCCGGGACGGCCTCGACGACGAAGGGGTGGCCCACCTGGGCGATCGCCGACCCGATGGTGATGCCGTACTGGGGATTGGGGTAGTGCTCTAGGGTTCTGATATCGTGGGTCATGCGGCTCCTGGTTGCTGGTCGTTGGCGGGCGGCCCCGGAGGCTTTGGGGGTCTCTGCGGGGGCCCGGGTGGTCTTCCCTGCGGTGCGCCTGCCGGGGGCGGGGGGCCCGGCGGCGCGCCGGGCGGCGCCATCCCTGGAGGAGGGGCGGGGGGGCTCGTCGGCATCCCGTACATCTGCGGGGGCGGGGGCGGGGCGCCGAGCAGCGCGATGAGGTCGTAGCGGTTGCGCGCCTCGAGGCTCTTGGTGACCGTCGCGTGCTTGAAGGCGAGGTTGGCGCCGATCTCCGGAACGGCGTTCGGGAGCTGCACGAGCGCGTCGGCTTCGGCGATGCGCTGCGCGGTGCTCGTGAACTTGAGGTCGGCGCTGATCTCGACGTCGTAGGGGCGATCGTACATCTCGCGCCCGACGCTGAAGGTCTGGCGCCCGGTGGGGCCGAGCATCGGGTCGTGGTTGTTGACCGAGAAGAACTCGGCGTCGTCGAGAAAGATCGCGTTGAGCGCCGCGTTGTTCTCCAGGATCTGCGTGAGAAAGTCGGCATACTTGCCCGTCGGTACGCTCAGCATCTTCGTCGCCTGCTCGATGCGCGCGCTGATGCCCTGCGCCGTCTCGCCGCTCTTGCCGCTCTCGCCGCTGAGCACCTCGGGGGTGTTGCTGACGGTGTTGCCGAAGCGGACCAGCATGTCGATGAGCTGCAGGAACTGCTGGTTGGCTTCCCCGAACTGCAGCGGGACGATGTCCTTCGAGAGGTCGACGGCGTTCTGCACCTTGTGCAGCTTGCCGGGGCCGAGGCTGATCTTGTCGCCCGAGCCCCCGAAGTTCAGCTCGCCCTTCACGATGAAGTTCTTCATGTTGTTGAGCGTCGCCTGGTCGATGAACGCGCTCAGGGCGATGTTGGCCGCCTTGTTCTGCGCCGCGTGGATCGAGCCCGTGCCGAGGCCGACGACCCCCTGCAGCGGCTCGATGTTCACGCCGTGCGCGAACATCCGGATCGGGACCGTCGCCGGCGGCTCGGGCTCCGCATTCGGGTTGCCCATCATCCAGTCGGGCATGATGGGCTCGGGCGGCGGGGGGATCTGCTCGAGCTGGCGAGCCCGCAGGATCGCCTGCGTGGGCGCGTCGCCTTGCCCCTGCAGCTCCATCGAGAGCGCGACCGCGCTCTGCTGCGCCTGCGCCAGCTCCTGCTGGAACGCCTGGATCTCCTGCAGCCCCGCCCGGTAGCGCTCGAGCTCCTTCTGCTGGAACTCGAAGCGCCGCTTGTCGTAGGGGTCGACGCGCTCGTGGATCGCGAGCGACAGCACCGCGCTCGTCTGCAAGTCGATGACCAGCTTGCAGTAGCGATCGCGCTCCTGCCCCGGCAGGTTCAGCCACCCCTCGTACTGGATGAGCCGGTACTGCCCCTTGCTGTACTGCGTCGAGTCGATGCCGAGGCTCTTGTCGACCATGTCGCGCAGCTCGTGGCTGATGGTCCCCTCATCCCACGCCGGCGGCAGTTGCTTGAGCGTCGTGTCGAGGTCCTCCCACGTGCCCTCCATCTTCCGCAGCTCGTGCCCGTCCATGTAGAGCACCTTGGCCACCCAGCTCGTGTCGGAGTAGTCGGGCATCGTCGAGACGTGCGTGTTGGCGCACACGAACTCGTTCGCGGTCAGAATCTCGTGTCGATTGCTACGCCGCTGGGGGTCCCAGTAGCTGTGACAAGTGACGTCACCAAAGAGGTCGAAGATGAGCAATCCTCGATGACCCACTTGTCGCTTGAAATCCTTGATACGCTTACGAATCTGCCAGTTTCCATGAAGAGAAAGTAGCTTGGCGGCCCGTTCGTCGTCGGGGCCGATAGGCGTAACGCCAAAGACCTGAGTCCAATTGCCAAACAGCTCATACGCCTGCCTGTGTGCCATCCGGATGGTGTTCTCCATCAGGATGGGTACGTGTGCGTTCGCCATGTTCTCGAAGGGCGGCGCCTTCGGATCGAGCACGCCGGAAAACAGCTTCCAGATGTCCGCCATGTTCTTGCGGAACTTGTCGGTCGCCTCCCACGCCGCCTCGAAGTCGCCGAGGCACTGCTCCGCCAGGCGCTTGAGCGCGGCGCGCCCCTCGGGGTGCTTTTTGAAGTCGGCGACGAGGTTGACCTGGTCCTCCTCGTATTCGAAGTCGCCCTCGGTCGGCTTCTCCTGCCCGACGTCGAACAGGTTCTCGGCGTTGTCGTTCGCGGCGCCTTCGCGCGTCTCGTCTTCGCGGGGCACGGCTCAGCTCTCCGGATCGGGAATGGTCACGGTCGGGCTCGACCGGGTGATGACGAGCTGCTCGACGCCGCCCTCGCCGGGGCGCGTCGAGAAATACCAGCGCGCGCCTTCGAGGATGTGCCGCGCCGGCAAGAGCTGCGCGAGCGCGTCCGAGAGCGGCATCTCGAAGTCGTCGTCGTCCGTGCGCTGCGTGCGCCTGCGTTTCGCGTTAGCCATGTGTCCTCAGCCACCGTAACCGAACCCCCCGGCCATGCGCAGGGGCTGCTCGTCGTTGTCGTTGTCGGGCTCGTCGAAGGCGTGCAGCTCCATCGGGATCGAGCCTCGCCCGCGGCTCGCCCGCGCGCAGGCGTAAGCGACCATGTCGAACCAGTGGGCGTGCTTGCTGCGCTTGTCGGGCACCAGGTTGTCGCGCTCGTCCACCGGGATTGAGGCGAACATCGCGCGCGTCTCTTTGCACCCCTCGAAGATCATCAGCCCCGGCGAGCGCTTCTCGTCGTAGTCGCGCAGCCGCTCGCCCACGCGCTCGGCGCCGCGCTGCAGCGAGGCCTTGTCGGCGGGCTGCCAGAAGATGCCATGGTCACCGAAGACCGCCGCCTTGCTCTTGCCGCTGTCGCCGCGCTCTTCCCAGAGCTGCGTGTCGGCGACCCCCGTCAGCCGGCTCTGCCTCCGCCGGTCGTTCCAGAAGCCGAACTTCTTCTCGATCTCGATCACGCGCTTGGCGACCTCATGGTCTTTCATGAGGCGGAAGTTGAACTCGTAGAACAGGTAGAGGTTGTCGTCCGGATCGAGCGCGAACCACCCGATCGTACCCGGCGCCTTGTAGCCCCAGTCCATCGCGCGGAACTTCGGCCACTCGCGCGGGATCTTGAACGGCTCGATGACGTGGACGCCCGGGTTCCAGTCGTCCTCGAAGTAGCCGCCCTCCGTGCTGTCCCAATCGCCGTAAAGGTAGCGCGCGCGCATGTGCGACGGCTTGCCGAGCAGCTTGAACTTGTAGTCGCGAACGAACGCCTTGTCGGGGTTGTCGTCGAGGCGCGCCGGCAGGAAGAGCCGCGTCTTCCATTCCCACTCGCCCGTCAGCGGATCGACCAGCTTGCGCCGCAGCACCGTGTGCCCCTTCGGCTCCGGCGTGACGAAGTAGTCCTTCAGCCAGCCCGGCGCGGGGTTAGAGCAGAGCCGGGTGCGCTTCAGGTGTTTCAGCACCGGATCGCCCGAGCGCACGCGCCCGTCGAGCTCGTCGTACTGGTTCTGCTCGAATTGGTTCGCCTCGTCGAGCAACAGCTCCGTGTACTGCTTCGAGAGGTAATCCTTGTGGCTGTTCGTCTCGCGGCAGTGGCCGAAGGTGTACTTGTAGCCGCTCGTGAAGGTCCACCGGTGGAACTCCTTCGAGTATTCCGCGCCCGGGTCGAACTTCGGGAACATGCGCAGCGAGCGGTCGATGGTTTCGAGGAGCTGCGGCATCGTGCGGCGCATGTGCAGCGCGTGCCCCTCGCTCTCGCCCTTGCGGATCGGATGCTTGCGGCAGAGGTCGGCGAGCCAGGGCGGGAGCTGGTCCAAGAGCTGCCCCGTGCACCGCGCGTGCTCGACGACGGCCTGGTTCACGATCGGATCCCAGAGCAGCACGATGCTCTTGCCCATGCCGGCGGCGCCCCCGCCGAGCACCTCGTTCGCCGTCGACTGGTGGAAGCGCATGCCCCACTCGCTCGGCGTGTAGACGCTGCGATCGAGGGCGACGGTCACGCGCGCTTCCGCAGGTAGTCGAGGATGACGTTGACGAGCCCGAGGTCATGGATCGCGCGCCGCTCGCTCAGCGGCTTCCAGAACTGGTCGGGGATGTGCTTGTCGAGCGTCTCGAGCTGCCGATCGGCGGCGTAGGCGACGAGCAGCATCTCCTCGGTGCGCATCTTGGCGCCCGGGGTCTGCTCGACGTCCCACTTCTCCAGCTTGCTCGCGACGCGGCGCTCGCCCCGATCGTAGTAGACGATGCGCGGCTCGACGTAGCGGTCGAGGCCCGGCGGGCTCGTCATCTCGACGACGCCCTTCATGCCGTCCTCGACCCGGATCATCGGGGTGCCGACGACGAGGCTCACGCGCGCCTCACCCGTTTCTTCTTCGCCGACTTGGATGGCACGATGCGCCGCCGCGACGGGTGTTTGCGGACCCGAATCGAGAGCGCGACGCCTTCCTTGTTGGCGATCTCGAACAGCTTGTCGGCGAACGTGTCGAAGTCCGCGCCGAGGCCCCAGGTTTCCGATGCGGTCACTCGATCTCCTTCGTCGGGTAGACGGGCGCTCCGGGCTGCGTGGCGCTGGTCGGCGCGGGCAGCGAGAGCTTGACGTTGATCTCGGCGGGCCCCGTCACCTGCCGGTTGCCTCGAGCGCGGGCGATGCCGGTGACGATGCGCGTCGCGACGTCGAGCCCGCTCGGCTTGAGGCTGTTGGGCATCCACCCCGCTTTGGCGACCGCGAGGCGCTGCCGGGCCGCCTCCTCACCGTAGAGCTCGACCCACTCGGGCGGCGGATCCTGCTGTTTGGGGTCGACGAGGTGGAAATCGAGCATCGCCTGGACGACACCCACCGACGTCTGAAAGACCTCGTCCTCGAGGGCGGCGATCTTGCTCTGCCGGAGGGCGACGGCCTCCGGATCGCGGTGCAGATCGGCAGGAATGCGGGCAAGCCCCTTCATGCCGGAGCATTATTACACACCGGATGTCCAGTTGCGCACGTTCAGTACCCGACCATTGGGAGAAAACGCCAAAAGTCGAGCGTTTTTTCACTGCCGAGCTGGCGAAATACCTCAATGTCTCGAAAACCAAGCTCCAGCAGCTCTGCCGGGAGCGCCG
>DASSWY010000309.1:0-2272 GCA_035704325.1 Microcella sp.
AGACGCTGCGCGTCGACGCCGGCGGGGTCGGCGCCGGCCGCGACGAGCCGGCCGAGCTCTGCGACGATCTCGGCGTCGGCCGCGCGATGCGCCTCCTGGCCGGCCGTGCCGAGTCCGCGCCACCACGCGTCGCCACGGGTGTAGGCATCGGCGCCCCAGCGCTCCACGACCTCGTCGCGGTACTGGGTGTGATCGAAGCCGTCGAATGTGGTGTCGGTCATGAGGGGGTCTCCTTCGGTGAGTGCGGTGATGGTGCGTTGGATGCTCTGGATGCGTCGCTCGAGTCGCTCGCGCTCCTCGCGCAGCAACGCGATGTGCTCGGTGAGCGCGGCGACGTCGTCGCGGTCGGTCTCGAGGGTGGTCGCGATCGCGGCGAGGCCGAGGCCGGCGTCGCGGAGCAGCAGGATGCGCTGGAGGCGCGCGAGGGACGCATCGTCGTAGAGGCGCATCCCTCCGGGCCCGGTGCCTGTCGCGGGCAGCAGCCCGATGGCGTCGTAGTGGCGCAGGGTGCGGCTCGTGAGCCCGGTCGCGCGCGCCAGCTCCTGAATTGTCGCGGTCATGACAGCGACGGTACGGGTTGACGCAACGTCAACCGCAAGACCGCGACGAAAAAGATGCTTGCGATGATCGAAGACGCGATATATCGTGACTTCCACCAACGCGATATATCGCGATATGAGCATCCCGTATCGGGTGAATGGGAAGGACCAGCACGTGGCGCAAGAAACCTGGGTCGTGTCAGACCCCACCACCATCGACCTGGAACTCGTGCGCAGCGTCAAGATCGGCCTCATCGGCGGCCAGGTCGACGTTGTCGCCCACGACGAGCCCGGCGCTCGCGTCGAAGTGCACGGCGTTCGCGGCCGCGACATCACGATCTCGCTCGAGGGCGACCGACTCGTGATCGACCACATCGACAAGCGCTGGACCAACTTCATCGACATGTTCCGCAGCTACCGCGGCTCGTCGAAGGTCGAGATCAGCGTGCTCGTTCCGCGTACTGCGGCCCTCACTTTCGGCGTCGTGACCGCCTCGGCCCTGATCAGCGGCCTGCACGCCGACATCAGCGTGTCGACCGTCAGCGGCGACGTGGTGATCGACGGTGTCGTCGGCGAGCTCTCGGTCAACTCGGTCAGTGGCGAGGTCGCCGTGCGCGGCCACCACGGCGACGTGACGGCCAAGACCGTGTCGGGCGATCTGACCGTCAGCGGCGAGGTGTTCCGGTTCCGCGGCAACTCGGTGTCGGGTGACACCTTCGTCGACCTGCACGGCACGGCCGACATCGTGTCGACGAAGAGCGTCAGCGGCGTCGTCACCGTGCGTCTCGATGCGGGAGTGCCCACGCAGTACCGCATCTCGACGCTCTCGGGCGCGCTGCAGCTCGACGACACGCGCATCACGGGCGTGAAGGGTCAGTACGAGGGGCGCTACGGGGAACTACACGGCCGCTTCACCGAGGTGGTTGCGAACTCGGTGTCGGGCGACGTGTCGGTCGTGCACGCGGAGCGGGTGTCGTCGTGACGCCCCCCGTCTTCGGCCACGGGCACCTGCGGCTGTACTTGCTGTCGGTGTTAGAGACGCGCCCCATGCACGGCTACGAGATCATTCAGGCGATCAGCGACCGCTTCGGGGGCACGTACGTGCCGTCGGCCGGAACGATCTACCCGCGACTCGCCAAGCTCGAGGCCGAGGGGCTGGTCTCGAAGTCCGACGACGGCGGGCGGCGCACCGTCTACACGCTGACCGACGCCGGGCGCGCCGAACTGGATGCGCGCCGCGACGAACTCGACGCGATTGAAGACGGGGTCGGCGACAGCGTGCGCCGCCTCGCCGACGAGGTGCGGGCATCCGTTTCGGATGCGATGGCGAGCCTGCGCGCCGAGCTGGCCGCCGCCGCACGTGAAGCGCGCGACGAGGCGCGGAACGCGGCGAAGGCCGCGGGCGGTGCCGCGCGGAACGCGTCGGCCGGGTACCAGCGCGGCTGGACTCCCGACGACGAGGGTGCCCGTGACGGCGCGGATGCGACGGAGACGCGCGCCGAAGGCCGGGCGCAGCTGGCGCGCGCCGAGGGCCTGCTCGCCGAGTTCCGTCAGGACATTCGGGCGGACCTGCGCCGCGCCGTGGCGACGGGACTCCCGCTGGACGCGGCCGCCGTCGACCAGCTGCAGTCGAGCCTCGCCGAGGTGCGGGCCGCGCTCGCTCGCGCGGTGGGCGCGCCCGAGTAGGGCGCCGCGCCGCCGGGGGCCGGGCCGCGCGCTACTCGACCCCGGCC
>DASSWY010000355.1:0-5811 GCA_035704325.1 Microcella sp.
GTGACGGTGGCCAGCGGGCCGAGGTCGGCGGGGCGGGCGGGCGCGGCGATGTCGGAAGCCATGCCGCCATTCTCTCAGGAGGATTCCCCGGGCGCGCTGGGCGCGCATCCGCGTGACCCTGCGTGACGCGGGCGGGCCCGCGCGGGCGGGCCGGTGATCGAGCGGGGGCGGACACACGGGGCGCGGGTGCGGTCGTGGCGATGAGGACGCGCGTGGCAGCGCGTCGCCGCGTCGAGACAAGGGTTTCCGCCGAGATTCGCCGACGTGAGGCCTCGCTTCGACGCAAACCCTCGTCTCGGCGGGCCTTTCGGCGTGCTCGCGCGCCACATCGCGCGGGTTTGCGCAACTCGTGCGTGCGCAAACCCGCAAGACGTGCGCACGTCGGCTCGTCGTCAGCTCGAGCTCGGGTGCGGTCGTGGCGGCGAACCCGCGCGCGGTGCCGCGTCGAGACAAGGGTTTGCGCCGAGACTTGCCGGCGTGGGGCCTCGTTTCGGCGCAAACCATCGTCTCGGCGGGCGAGCGGCGCTCGGCAGTACGCGCGAGCGGGGGCGAGGCGGGAGCGCGAGTGGCGGCGCGGGCGCGGGCGGGCGCGCGAGTGGCGGCGCGGGCGCACCCCCTACGCGCGGATGAGGGCGAGCACCTCGTCGCGGATCGCCTCCATGACGGCGGGCGTCTCGGCCTCGGCGTTGAGACGCAGCAGCGGCTCGGTGTTCGACGGGCGCACGTTGAACCAGTACCACCCAGAGCCGGCCGATGCGCCATCGACTGCGCCGGTGAAGGTCAGCCCGTCAAGGTCGTCGATCTCGGCGCGACCCGTGAAGGCCTCGACCACGCGGGTGTAGGCGGCCGGCACATCGTCGACGACCGAGTTGATCTCGCCGCTCGCCGTGTACGGCGTGTACTCGGCGGCGAGCTGCGAGAGTGGGCCGTCGTAGGCGCCGAACTGCGCGATGAGGTGCAGGGCCGCGAGCATGCCGTTGTCGGCACCCCAGAAGTCGCGGAAGTAGTAGTGCGCCGAGTGCTCGCCGCCGAAGATGGCGCCGGTGGCGTGCATGACGTCTTTGATGAGCGAGTGCCCGACGCGGGTGCGCACGGGCTCGGCACCGACCGCCTCGATCGTCTCGGGCACGATGCGCGAGGTGATGAGGTTGTGCACGACCGAGATCGCGCCGGTCTCGCCGGCGGCGCGCACGCGCTCGACCTCGCGCCGGGCGACGATCGCCGCAACGGCGCTCGGGGTGACCGGCTGGCCGAGCTCGTCGACGACGAAGCAGCGGTCGGCGTCGCCGTCAAACGCGAGCCCGAGGTCGGCGCCGTGCTCGATAACGGCCTTCTGCAGATCGACGAGGTTCGCCGGCTCGAGCGGGTTGGCCTCGTGATTCGGGAACGTGCCGTCGAGCTCGAAATACAGCGGGATGATCGTGAGCGGCAACGCAGGAAGGCCCGCCGCCGTGCCGAGCACCGCGGGAACGGTCATTCCCCCCATACCGTTGCCGGCATCCACGACGACCGTCAGCGGCCTGACGGTGGAGAGATCAACGAGCTCGCGCAGGTACGCGGCGTAGTCGGCCAACACGTCGCGGGCGGTGATCGTGCCGACACTGTCGGCGGGCAGCGCGTCGATAGCACCGGCGTCGAGGTAGGCCTGGGCCCGGTCACGGATGCCCGCGAGCCCGGTATCGAGGCTGACCCCCTGGGCTCCGGCGCGGCAGAACTTGATGCCGTTGTAGGTGGCGGGGTTGTGGCTCGCCGTGAACATAGCGGCGGCGACGCCGTCGCGACCCGAGACGAAGTAGGTTTCGTCGGTCGAGCACAGCCCGAGGTTTTCGACGTGTGCACCGCGGGCGGTCGCACCGCGGGCGAAGGCCGCGACGAACCCGGGCGACGAGTCGCGCATGTCGTGGCCGACGGCGATGCGCTGGCCCGCCGCGCCGAGCTCGTCGACGAAGCCGGCACCGAGCGCCTCGACGACCTCGTCGGTGAGCTGCGAGCCGACAAGCCCGCGCACGTCGTATGCCTTGATGAATGCGGAAAGGTCAGGGGTCTTCGACACGGCCTCCACCGTACCGGGCCGGCGCGCCCGGGGGCAGCCGGCCGGGGGCGGGGCGCACGAGGCGCGCGCCGGGGGCGGCGCCCACGAGGGGCACCGCTCAGCCCACCTCGCCGAGCGCCGAGTAGCGCACGATGTGCCACCCCTGCGGCGCCGAGAGCCGCTCGGAGTGCTTCTTGCACAGGTCGTAAGTGTGGGGTTCGCGCCGCTGCGCGAGCGGCCCGAGCACGGCCATCGAGTCGGCGTAGTCGTAGGTCAGCGTCGAGACGGCGGCGTTGTTGCACGCCACCTTGCTGCACTGCCTCGAGCTCATCGGGTTCAGCATACGGCGGGGCCGTGAGTGCGCCGAGTACGCTGGCGGCATGATCTGGCCGGGTGAGCGTCGGGCCCGCGGCGGCGGGGCGAGTGACCCGCGAGCGGGTGCCGCCTGGGGCGAGCGTTCCGCGGCCGGGCGCAGCCGCGCGCGGCACGGACGTGCGGGGCGCTCGCTCATGCCCGGAGCATCCCTTCGCCCCGTCTCAACCAGGCGTGACCTGTTCGAGCAGTCGGTGCGCGCGACGGCCGAGTACCTGGTCGACGAGTGGCCTACCGAGCTGTCGCAGCTGCGCATCGACGTCATGGCGATGCCCGAGCAGCCGCCGGGGGTCAACGGTGTCGCGCGGTGGCGGGTGATTCCCGCACAGCACCGGGTGATTCTGTTCCGCATCCCCATCGAGCGCATGAGTCGGCTGCACCGTGACGACGACTGGCACCGCCGCATGATGGTCGAGAACTGCGTCTTTCGCGCCGTCGGCGAGCTGATCGGCAAAGACCCGTGGGATCTCGCGCCCGACCGCTTCCGGCACTGGTAGTCGCGCCGGCAGCGCGGCAGGCGCCTCGCGACTAGTCGACGAGCACGCTGAGCGCTTGCTGCGCCGCCCGCGGGGCGAGGATGCGCGTGGTCGCGATCGCCGCATCCCCCCGGTAGCTGACGCTTGCGGCGACGGGCGCGCCGCTCACCGTGATGCCGAGCGGGGTGCTGCCGGCGACGGGCACCGAGACGGCGCCTCCCGCCGGCACGTCGATCAGGCGCCCGTCGAGGTCGACCTGGGCGGCACCCGACGGCGCGGTCAGGTGCAGCCGCGCGGTCGTGCCGGCGAGCGCGCCGACGGCGCCGAGCGTGCGGGTTCCGTCTGAGAGCATCGGCGACGGCACGATCCACTGCTGGTCGATGCTGGGGGCGAGCCCGGCGACGGGGCCGGGGAGCTGCTCAGGGTCGGGGTCGACCGTGCTCACCCGAACGGCGGCGACGACGGGCGCGCTCGCCTCGACGATGAACGCCCAGTCACCGGCCGGGAGCTCGGCGAAGGGCAGGTCGACGACGGTGCCGGCGCTCAGACTGGTCGTGACGGCCGGCGGCACGGATGCGCTGCTCGCGCCGCTCTCGTCGCCGGCGGCAATCACGCGCACCGTCACGTCGGCGTCGCTGTCTGGCGCGAGCAGGCGCAGGGTTGGGAAGAGGTCTCCGCCGTCGGCAGCGGAGCGCTGCTGCACGCCCTCGGGGTTCACGATGGGTACTCCGGGTATCACGAGCGTCTCGGCCGGCGACGCGATCGGCGACACGACCGAGAGGCCGCCCGGCTCAAGCCCGCGCACCGTGCTCGTCTGCAGTCGGGCGTCGACCGCGCCCGCCCGCGCCGTGACCCCGACGACGGGCGACAGTTCATCGACGGCCACGCCGTCGAGGGCGATCACGCGCTGGAAGCCGGGGGAGACGATGATCCCGGTCGCGCCCGGGGCCTCGATCGGCCCTGAAGCACCCCACAGCGCGAGGTCGACGGTGGCGTCGACGGGGCCGGGGTTCGCGAGCGTGATCCAGGTGGTGCGACCGACGGTGGTGTCGCCCCCCACCAACCAGGCGGTGCGCTGGGCCGGTGCACACTCGGCCGCGACGAACCCGGCGGCTTCTGAGCCCTCGACGCGCACCGTTTCGGTCGCGGCGACCCGCTCGCCTGGTGCATCGGCGGGCAGGGTCACGACGGCGGGCGGGACGGCGTTTGCGAGCGTCGCCTCGAGCGGTAACTCAGCGGGCAGCGCGTCACTGCCGGTGAGGCTCGAGACGACGGCTCCCTCGCCGGCCACCACGAGCTGCGGCATGGCCGTTACCGTCACCTGCGGGCTCTCGCCGAGCGTCAGCCCCAGCACGCCGCCGGGGCAGGCGAGCACCTGGTCGGCGCGGTCGGGTACGACCTCGATGGGCGCCCGGTCGCCGCCGATGCGGGGGCCGGGCACCGCAATCGCTGCCGCGCCGAGGGCGAGCAGGGCGGCCCCGGCGAGCAGGCTAAGCCCGGCCCGGCCACTGAGCTGGGCGAGGCGGCGGGTGCGCTCAGTCATCGGTCTCCTCGTCGAAGGTCGCCGCGGGGTCGTCGATGGTGCCATCGGTGCTGCGCTCCCGACGCGGACGCAGGCTTGTCGGCACCGCGAGCAGCGCCGTCATCGCGAGCACCGTCAGCTGACCGGCGAGCACGGCTCCGGTCAGCGGGTGGTCTCCCGGCTGCTCGGCACGCGTCTCGTCGTCGGCCGCGACACGCCACAGTCGTCCATCGTCGGTCTCGCCGACGGGGACGAGCGCCGGTGTCGCATCGAGAGCCGTGACAATGTCGCTGAGGGCGGTGTCGCCAGCCGTCGCCGCTCCCCCGTCGATGTCGGCGGTGGATGCGCGCAGCAGCACGTAGCGCACGTCGCGGTTAGCGAGGTCGGCCGTGACGTCTCGGCCGCTCGGTGCGGCGAGGTTCCCGACGAGCGCGGCGAGGCTCTCACGCTCCGCCTCGCTCGTCTGCCGCACCGTGCGGGTTTCGGCCAGCGTGCGACCGCCGCCACGCTCGATGCGCGCCGCGAGCCCCTCGTCACGCGGGGTCAGCACAAGGGTTCCGAGCTGCGGGTCACCTGCGGCATCGGCCGCCACGAGCGCGGGAAGAGTGCGGGGTTCGCTGAGCGGCTCGACCACGGCTGAGCCGAGCAGTATCCCGGCCAGCGCCGGCGTGACGAGGGCGCTGGCAGTCGTCACCGCGAACGCGCCGAGGGGGGCACCCGAACGGCGCATCCGGTCGAGCGCGATGCCCGCGGCCAGCACGAGACCCAGCCAGTACAGGCTGACGGCGGGCCCGACATCGAGGCCGACGGCCACGCCGCCGGCCGTCGTGAGGGAGATGCCCGACGCGACGACCGCGGTGACGAGGCCGAGCGCCGCGAGGCCGAGGGGCGCGAGGGCGCGCATCCCCCGGGGAAGCGCTGGCGCGATGATCGCGAGCGCCGGCAGCGCCAGCACCGGCAGACTGACGATCAGCAGCAGCAGCGCGGGCGAGTCGGCGACGGGCAGCACGGTGGCGAGCGGGCCGATGATCGGATCAAGCGTCGGCCAGCCCAGCAAGATGCTCGCGGGGGACGTGGGGCCCGGCGGCGCCGCGATGCCCGGGTCGGTGAGGACGGCGAGCAGGTTTCCCTGCAGCACGCGGGTGACGACGAGGGGGGCCGCGACGGCGGCGACCGGCACCACGAGCGTCAGCAGGCGGCCGATCGCGCGCGGGCGCAGAATCATCGCCGCGACCCACACAATCACGAGGGCCGGCGCCAGGCTCGGCGCCACGGCGATCAGCACGGCGGTCAGCAGGCCGGTCGTCGCGGTGGCGCTCCACGAGGTGGGCAGCCGAACGGCGGCGGCGACGAGCCACGGCATCGTGAGGTGCGCGATGACGGCCGACAGGCGCGCCTCCGTGAGCCCC
>DASSWY010000094.1:0-3717 GCA_035704325.1 Microcella sp.
CCATCTGGGCGGCGGGATGCATGTCCTCCTTCACGGGGACGGCCGGCGCCGGCACCGTTTCGCTCGGCGCCGCCGGCATGTCGGTGAAGGCGGTCGAGGGCAGGTCTTTCTCGTCGTTCTCGATGGCGTCGACGATGCGGCGGGCGACTGCCTCGGGCTGGTAGCCGGTGGGGACCTTCGGCGTTTCGCCCGCGATGGGGTGGCGCGAGAGGTTCGTCTCGGTGTGGCCGGGGCGCGCGTCGAGCACGCGAATCTTTTGGCGGCGCAGCTCGCGCGCGGCGACCTGCGTGAAGGCGTTGAGCGCGGTCTTGACGGCCGAGTAGGCGCCGAGCCCGTTGGTGGGGCTTTCGGCGACGAGGCCCGAGAGGGTGACGACGAAGGGCGAGCGGCCGTCGGCGGCGCTCTGCGCGAGCGGGTCGGCGGCCGAGCGGATGACGCGCATGGGGCCGGCGGCGTTGATCTGCCAGAGCTGTTCGAGGGTGTCGTTCTGCAGTTCGGCGACGGGGCCGAAGGCGACGACGCCGGCGGCGTTGATGACGCCGTCGAGGCGTCCGTTGGCGGTGACGGCGGTGGCGACGAGGGTGCGCGCGAAGTTCGGGTCGGTGAGGTCACCGGGAACGTACGTGGCGGGAATGCCGAGCGCTTCGAGGTTGGTCATGTTTCGGGCGCTGAGGGTGAGCTTGGCGCCGCGCTCGTGCAGCAGCCGGGCGATGGGGCGGCCGAGGCCACCGGTGGCACCGACGACGATGATCGAAGCCCCGTCCAGATTGGTCATGCGGCGAGCGTACCGACGCCACTCTGGGAACGTGCAGAGGGCGCTCAGACTACTCAGCTTCTGTGCAGTTTTCGGCGTTCGGGCCGCGTTCGCGGATGCAGCGTTCGCCTCACCCGATCACGCTGCGGGCCGTTGCGGTCACGTCGATGACGAGGCCGTCGGGCACAAACAGGGTGACGACGGGCGGCCGCCAGAGCGCCTCGAGCGTGACTTCTGCTGAGACGCCGTCGACGGTGCGGGCGGCGATCAAGCGCAGCTCGGTGAACTCGTCCGTCGGTGCCTCGGCGAGGTACGCGACGACGTCGCGTTGAACGCTCGCGTCGTCGAGCCGTGGCCGCAACTCGCCGTCGGGGCCGCGCACGTCGTCGAGCTCGAACGACTCGGCGCCCACGAGCGCCGCACCGTCGGCCAGCGTGAAGAGCCTCTTGCGCTCGAGGTACAGCGAGGTCGCCGCGCTCACGAGCAACACCACGACGAGCCCGAGCGCGACGTAGCCCGCGATCAGCGGGAGGATCGATCCGGAATCGTCGTCGCGCATCCGCCTCGCCCGCGATCGGATGCGCGGCGCGAGCCGATCACGGAGGCTCGCGCCCGTCATCGCGCGCCCCAGAATCGCGACACCTGCTGTGTCGCCGAGGCGTCGATCGGCACGGCCAACGGCGTGCGCAGCTCGAGCGCGTCGGGTACGAGGGGCAGCGGCACGCGCGTATTCACTTCGACGGTCACCCAGCCGCGCCGGGTGAGGCATTCGGTCGGGTTCGGGCGGCACGAGATCGACAGCTCGACTTCTTCGGCGGTGACGCCGTGATCGGCGAGGGCCAACTCTAGGGCCCGGCCTGCGGCCTCTGATCCGGCGGCAACGGTGGGGGCCTGCACGAAGACGCGGGCAGCGTGGCGGGCCGCGCCCTCGGTCGCGAGCGCTGCCGATTGGATCGTCGCCAGCGTGACGATCAGGTACACGAGCGGGATCAGCAGCAGCATGCCCGCGGTGATGAACTCGAGCGACGCCGAACCCGAGTCGTCAGCGAGGCGCGTCGCGAGGCGGCGCCGCACCTCAGCGCAGCGGTTCGAGCGCGGCACGGCCGCTCACCTCCATGGCACGGTCGGGGCCGAAGAGCCCCGCGACCGGAAGCGGTGCGCGCACCGTCACGATCACGATGGGATGCTCGGCGAACGTCCCGAAGGTCGCCTCGACGTCGCCCGCGTACTGCTCCCCCACTGCCGTTGCGATCAGCTCGCGCGTGCGGTCGACCCCTTCGGGCAGCGAGCTGTCGGCGAGCGCCGCGTGGCGCGCACCCTCGGCCGCGGCGTCGATCAGCGTTGTGCGCACGTGCAGGGCGAGGGCGAGCTGCAGCACGGCAAGGATGACGGCGGTCAGCAGAGTGCCGACAAGCACGAACTCGACCGGGGCCGAGCCGCGGTCGTCGTGAAGTCGGCGAATCATGAAGCGCGGAGTGGGGTGCGGTTGCGAACTCGTGACTAGAAGCCGCTGACGCGGTCGATGGCCTGCTGGAAAACGCCCTCGAGTGCGGGGCCGGCGAGCGCCCAGATCACGATGACGAGCCCGGCCGTCATGAGGGTGATGAGCACCCAGCCCGGCACATCCCCCCGGTCGTCGGTAAGGTCTCGAGCGAAGGCGGTGCGGGCGAGACGGGCGCGGATGCGGGACATGATGATTCCTTCCGGGGCGGGATGAACGCGGGCAATAGTGCGCGGAGTCGCGCAGAACGGTCGGCGGGTATCCACAGGCCTAGAACCCCACCCGCAGCACCAGCAGACCCGGGTAGACGGCGAAGAGCACGGTGACGGGCAGGATCAGGAAGACGAGGGGCACGAGCATCGCGACCTCGCGGGTTCCGGCGAGTTCGAGCAGTGAGCGCTTGGCGTCGTCGCGGGCGTCAGCGGCCTGAGCACGCAGCACGTCGGTCAGCGGGGTGCCCCGTTCGAGCGCAGCGAGAATCTGGTCGATCAGCCTCGCGACCGCGGGGATGGCGAGTTCGTCGCGCAGTTCGGCGAGGCCCTCGGCGAGCGGCTGGCCGGCCGCGTGACGCGTCATGACGCGATCGAGCTCGCCCGCGAGTTCTCCACTGCCGGTGCGGGCGACGCGGCGCATCGCCTCCCCCACCGACTCGCCCGCCGAGACGCTGAGGGCCAGGAACTCGACGACGGTCGGAAATTCTTGCGCGATGCGCTGGGAGCGGCGCTTCGCCGCCCGCGCGAGCAGCGCATCCACGATCACGATGCCGCCTATTGCACCCACCGCAAGACCGACGATGCCGACGGGAATCATGGTGATCGAGCCGCGACCGGCGATGACACCCATCGTGGCGCCGAGCGCGGCCCCAACGACGGCGCCTGTGAGTTGGCGCGTGCGGTGACCCGCGACGGTGGCGCTGAAGCCAGCCTGGCGCAGGCGCGTGCGGATCGTCATGTCGCCGCCGAGCACTGACTCGAGGGTCCGCGTGCCGCGGTCGGCGATCGGGGCGAGGAGCGCGCCGAGCACGGGTAGCGGGTCACTGCGGCGTGGCGTCGAGAGTTCGGCGGCGGCCGGGCTCACGTCGACGAGGTACGGAGCGAGACGCTGCTCGAGCTTCGCGCGACCAACGCGCGGCATGGCGCTGACGACGAGCCAGAGACCGAGGCCGAGTGTGCCGCCCGCGACGAGGGCTGCGGCGAGCGCCGGATTCATCGGAACCACCGCCCCTCGTCGGGCAGCCGGCCGATCGCGACCATGAGTCGGTACGCGATCAGCGTCGCGATGAGGCCAGCCGCGACGAGGGCCGCCCCCGTTGGCGTGTTGTACGCGGCCTGCGCTTCGGGGCGCGAGCCGAGCATGAGCAGCACGATCCACGGGGCGGCGACGCCGAGGCGAGCCGCCGTGCGCACCCACGACTGGCGCGCCTCGACTTCGCCGCGCACCGCCACTTCGGCACGCAGGTAGT
>DASSWY010000144.1:0-4277 GCA_035704325.1 Microcella sp.
CGCGACGTCGGTCGAGTAGATCGACGAGCGCGCCTCGCCGGGGGGCGTGGTGAAGCCCACCTGGTTGTTGACGACCACGTGCACCGTGCCACCCGTGCGGTAGCCACGCAGCTGCGACAGCTGCAGGGTCTCAACGACGACACCCTGGCCGGCCATGGCCGCGTCGCCGTGCACGAGCACGGGCAGCGTGCCGAACTTGCCGTCGCCCTTGCGGTCTTGCTTGGCTCGCACGATGCCCTCGAGCACACCGTTGACGGCCTCCAGGTGCGAGGGGTTCGCGGCGAGGTAGACCTCGATCTCTTTACCCGTCGCCGAGGTGAAGGTGCCCTGCGTACCGAGGTGGTACTTGACGTCACCCGAGCCCTGCACGTTGCGGGGATCTTGCGTGCCCTCGAACTCGCGGAAGATCTGGCCGTAGGTCTTGCCCGCGATGTTGGCGAGCACGTTGAGGCGACCGCGGTGCGCCATGCCGATGGCGACCTCGTCGAGCTCATTGTCGGCAGCCTGCTGCACGACCTCGTCAAGCAGCGGAATCAGCGACTCGCCACCCTCGAGGCTGAAGCGCTTCTGGCCGACGTACTTCGTCTGCAGGAAGGTTTCGAACGCCTCGGCCTGGTTGAGCTTGCCCAGGATGCGCATCTGCTCATCGTGCGTCGGCTTCTGGTACGGCTTCTCGAGCCGCGTCTGGAACCAGCGTCGCTGCTCGGGGTCTTGGATGTGCATGTACTCGATGCCCACCGTGCGGCAGTACGTGTCGCGCAGCACACCGAGAATCTCGCGCAGCAACATCGTGCGCTTGCCCCCGAAGCCGCCGGTGACGAACTCGCGGTCGAGGTCCCAAAAGGTGAGGCCGTGGCTCGAGATGTCGAGGTCGGGGTGGCTGCGCTGCTGGTAGGCGAGCGGGTCGACGTCGGCCATCATGTGCCCGCGCACCCGGAACGAGTTGATCAGCTCGTGAACGCGCGCCGTCTTGTTGACCTCGTCGGCGAGGTCAACGTGAATGTCTTGCGCCCAGTGAATCGGGTCGTACGGGATGCGCAGGTCGGCGAAGATTCCCTCGTAGAAGTCGCGCTGACCGATCAGCAGCTCGTGCACCTTCTTCAAGAACTCGCCGCTGCCGGCGCCCTGAATTACGCGGTGGTCGTAGGTGCTCGTCAGCGTGATCGTCTTGCCGACGCCGAGCTCGGCGAGCGTCGCCTGCGACATGCCCTGGAACTCGGCGGGGTACTCGAGAGCGCCCGCGCCGATGATGGCGCCCTGGCCCTTCATGAGGCGAGGCACCGAGTGCACGGTGCCGATGCCGCCCGGGTTCGTGAGCGAGATCGTGTTGCCCTGGAAGTCGGCGGCGGCGAGCTTGTTGTCGCGGGCGCGCTTGACGACGTCTTCGTAGGCGGCGTGGAACTCGCCGAACGTCATCGACTCGGTCTTCTTGATGCCGGGAACCAGCAGGGCACGCGTGCCGTCGGGCTTCGGGATATCGATCGCGATGCCGAGGTTGATGTGGGCCGGCGTCACGACCACCGGCTTGCCGTCGTGCTCGTCGTAATAGACGTTCTGGCTCGGGAACTCGCGCAGCGCCCGCACCATGGCCCACGCGATCAGGTGGGTGAACGACACCTTGCCGCCACGGGCGCGCTTCAGGTGGTTGTTGATGACGATGCGGTTGTCGATCATCAGCTTGGCGGGGATCGTGCGAACGCTGGTCGCCGTCGGAACCGTGAGCGACGCATCCATGTTCGTCGCCAGCGTCTTCGCCATGCCGCGCAGCGGCGTGACCTCGTCTTCTTTCTCTGCCGCCGCCTCGTCGGCCACCGGAGCGGGGGCCGTGGCGGGTGCCTGCGCCGGAATGGGCTGGGGCTGCGGAGCGATCGAGGTGGTCTTCGCGACCGGCTGGCTGCCCGTCACGGGCGCCGAGCCGGTGCTGACCGAGCCGACCGAGCCGCCCGTCGACGCGCTGGGCAGCGCCGTCGTGGGGTCGTCGCCGGTGACCGTGGTGGCTGTCACCGGTGTGGCCTCCGCAACCGCGACAGCGGTCGGGGCGCTCGCGGTCGCGCGCTCGGTGGACGACTGCTCGTACTTTTCGAGGATCGGCCACCACGAGGGGTCGACCGACTCTTTGTTCTCGCGGTACTGCTCGTACAGCTCATCGACGAGCCATTCGTTAGCACCGAACTCACCGGAGGCGCCGCCCTCGGCACCCGTACCGGACACGTGGCTTGACACAGCCGACCGCCCACTTTCGCTTCTGCTGGAGGGTTAATTCTCGACAGGCCGCCGACGATGGCGGCACCGAGCAAGCCTAACGCCTCGGCGCACCGCAAACGCCCGGTTCGTGCCCAGCCGAGCGCCGCATCGGCCACGCTTGTACCGTGGTCATGTGCGCTTTGCGAACGAGACACCCGCCCACGATCTGACCTACTCCGACGTCTTCCTCACTCCGCAGCATTCTGCGGCCGGAAGCCGCCTCGGCGTCGACCTCGCCGTCGACGACCCGACGGGCATGCAAACGCCGATCGTGGCCGCCAACATGACCTCGGTGACGGGCCCGCGCCTCGCCGCCGCGCTCGCTCGTCGCGGCGGCCTGGGGGTGCTCCCGCAAGACCTGCCCCTGCAAGAACTTGACGCGGCGATCCACGCCGTGAAGGCGGCGCCGACCATGCTCGACCCGCTCGTTGCTGTCTCGGCCGACACGACCGTCGGCGAGGCCCGGCGGCGGGTGCCTGACACGGAGGGCGCGTTGCTCACGCTCGTCGATTCCGACGGCGAGCCGACCGCGTGCATCCCGGCATCGCGCCTGCGGCACGTCTTGCCGGATGCGGTCGTCGGCGACCTCGTCGGCGATCCGGTTCCGTCGATCGATGACGACGATGTGACGGATGCGCGGCGCGCGTTCGATCTCATCGACGCGGCCGGCGTCGGCGCCGTCGCGGTGCGCCACCACGGGCGCATTGTCGGTTCGCTGAGTGCGCGGAGCGCCGTGCGCGCGACGCTCTACCGACCGGCGGTGGATGCGCACGGCCGTTTGCGGGTCGCCGCGGCGGTGGGCATCAACGGCGATTCGGCTGCCCGGGCGAGGGCGCTCGTTCAGGCCGGCGTCGACGTGCTCGTGCTCGACACCGCCCACGGGCACCAAGAGCAGATGCTGGAGGCGCTGCGGGCCGTGTCTGCCGCCGAGCTCGGCGTGCCGATCGTTGCGGGAAACATCGTGACCGCCGAGGCGGTGCGCGAGCTCGTGACCGCGGGCGCCGACATCCTGAAGGTGGGCGTCGGGCCGGGCGCCATGTGCACGACCCGCATGATGACGGCCGTGGGGCGCCCGCAGTTTTCGGCCGTGCTCGAAACGGCCGAGGCCGCGCGCTCGCTCGGCGCACGGGTCTGGGCCGATGGGGGAGTGCGCTACCCGCGCGACGTCGCCCTGGCGCTCGCCGCGGGTGCATCCGCCGTCATGATCGGCTCGTGGTTCGCCGGCACCCTCGAAGCGCCCGGTGAGATCGAAACCGACGACGAGGGCCGCTGGTTCAAGAGTTCGTGGGGCATGGCCTCGACGAAGGCGGTCGAGCAGCGCTTCCACCGCCTCGACGCCTTCGAGCGGGCCCGCAAGACGCTGTTCGCCGAGGGCATTTCGTCGTCGCGCATCTACCTCGACACCCAGCGGCCAAGCCTCGACGACCTGCTCGACATGATTACTTCGGGTCTGCGCAGCTCGATGACCTACGCCGGCGCGGCCACCCTTCCCGAGTTCCACGAGCGCGCCGTCGTCGGGGTGCAGTCGGCGGCGGGCTATGAGGAGGGCAAGGCGCTTCCCGTGTCGTGGTGAGTCGACCGCGACCTATACTCGTCAGCCTATGGAGCCTCCGTCTAGCGCGACCCTCGACGTCGTGAGGGTCACCCGTGGGTGCTGAACTACTCGGCGACGAGTGGCTACTCCTCGCCGTCGGCGTGATGCTCACGATCGGCACGGGCCTTTTCGTTGCCAGCGAGTTCGCACTCGTCAACCTCGACCGCTCTGACCTCGAGGCGCGGCGCGAGCGCGGGGAAACGCGCCTCGGCATGACCATTGCCGCCCTCAAGATCACCTCGACACACCTGTCGAGCGCGCAGCTGGGCATCACGCTGACCACGCTCTTGACCGGTTACACGATGGAGCCGGCGATCTCACGCCTGCTTGCCGGGCCTCTGCTGGCGCTTGGGCTGCCCGAGGCGGCCGTACGACCCGTCGGCTCGGTCACCGCGATCGTGATCGCCACGCTGCTGTCGATGATCGTCGGCGAGCTCGT
>DASSWY010000152.1:0-2744 GCA_035704325.1 Microcella sp.
ACCCCGCGCATCCAGGAGGTTTTGCAGAAGACCCTCGCCGAGATTCTCGGCCTTGCCCAGGGCTACTGCCGCGGGCGTGGCGGCTCGATGCACCTGCAGTGGTTCGAGGCTGGGGCCCTCGGCACCAACGCCATCGTCGGCGGCGGTGCACCCATGGCCACCGGCAACGCCTGGGCCCAAAAGCGTTCGGGCACCGACGACCTCACCATCAACTACTTCGGCGACGGGGCCGCCCAGATCGGCTCGGTGCTCGAGTCGATGAACCTTGCGGCCGCCTGGAAGCTGCCCGTCGCGTTCTTCGTCGAAAACAATTTCTACGCCGTCGCGACCCACATCGAGGAGTCGGTTGCCGACACCCGCCTGTCGGTGCGCGGCCAGGGCTTCGGAATCGCGTCGTGGCGTGTCGACGGCATGGACCCGCTGGCCGTGCACCTCGCGATGGAGGAGGCCGCCGCGCACATGCGTGCCGGCAACGGCCCCGCCGTCATTGAGGCCGAGGTCTACCGTTTCTTCCACCAGAACGGCCCCTACCCGGGCAGCGCCTTCGGCTACCGCACGAAGGACGAGGAAGAGGCGTGGAAGAAGCGCGACCCGCTCGTCAAGGTCGCCACCGAGATGCAGAAGCTCGGGCTCATCGACGAGGCCGGCATCGCGGCGATTCGCGACCAGGCGACCGCGGCAATGGATGCGGCCACGGCCGAGCTACTGGAGGCCGACCCCGAAAAGGAGGGTCGCCGCCGCATCCGCCCCGAGCTGTGGCCTGACCCGGCGTTTGTCAACATCGGCGTTCGCGGCGACGGCAGCGAGCTCGACGCCCTCACCGTCGTCGAGCCGACGACCGATACCCGCCCCCGCACCGAGCTGAAGTACGTCGACGCCGTCGCCGGGGTCATGGAGCGCCGGATGGGCGAGGACGAGCGCATCATCGTGCTCGGCGAAGACATTCACCGCCTGAAGGGGGGCACGAACGGCGCCACCAAGGGCCTGTCGACCGCCTACCCCGACCGCACGCTTGGCACGCCGATCAGCGAGAACGCCTTCGCCGGTCTCGGCGGCGGTCTCGCCCTCGACGGTCGCTACCGCCCGGTCATCGAGTTCATGTACCCCGACTTCATGTGGGTCGCCGCCGACCAGGTCTTCAACCAGATCGGCAAGGCACGCCACATGTTCGGCGGCGACAACCCCGTGCCGCTCGTTCTGCGCACGAAGGTCGCCATGGGTTCGGGCTACGGCTCGCAGCACCTCATGGACCCGGCCGGCATCTTCGCCACGAGCCCCGGCTGGCGCATCGTCGCGCCGTCGTGCGCCGAAGACTACGTCGGCCTCATGAACGCCGCGCTCGCCCTGCAGGACCCGGTGCTCGTCATCGAGCACGTTGACCTGTACGGCGAAAAAGACACCGTCATTGACGGCGACATGGACTACATCATCCCGCCGGGCACCGCGGCCGTCCGCCGCGAGGGCAGTGAGGTCACCGTCATCAGCTACCTGTCGATGGTGAAGCACAGCCTCGAGGCGATCGAGCAGACCGGCATCGACGGTGAGCTGATCGACCTGCGCTGGCTAGACCGCGCATCCATCGATTGGGACACGATCGAACAGAGTGTGAAGAAGACGAACGCCGTGCTGATCGTGGAGCAGGGAGCCGTCGGAACCTCGTACGGCGGCTGGCTCGCCGACGAGATTCAGCGTCGCTTCTTCGACTGGCTCGACCAGCCCGTGCAGCGCGTGACGGGCGCCGAGTCGTCGCCGTCGATCTCGCGCGTGCTCGAGCGGGCCGCCATCGCACGCACCGAAGAGGTCGTCGCCGGCCTCGAGACGGTGCGCCGCAACGCGGGGGGAGCGCGCTAATGTCGACCACCATTCGCATGCCGGAGGTGCTCGCGAACGTCACCGAGGCCGCCGTGCAAAAGTGGCTCGTCGCCCCTGGCGACACGATCGAGGTGGGCCAGCCGTTCGCCGAGATCGAGACCGAGAAGGCCGTCGTCGAGTACACCGCCGAGACGGCGGGCACCGTGCTCGAGCTCGTGGTCGCCGAGGGCGACTCGGTCGACGTGGGCGCCCCGATTGCGGTCGTCGGCGAGGCGGGCGAGACCGCGACGGTCGAGGATGCTCCGGCCGCGCCGGCGACATCGGCACCGGCCGCGCCGTCGGTTCCGGATGCGGTGCCCGCCCCGAGCGCGCCCGCCGCGTCGGCGACGCCGCCCGCCGCGTCGGCCCCCGCCGCGTCTCCGACACCCGCGCCCGCCCCGAGCGCCCCGGCCGAGGCGCCGAGTGCGCCCGCGCCGGCCGTGCCCGCCGGGGGACGCACGTTCGTGAGCCCGCTCGTGCGCCGACTCGCTCGGGAGAAGGGCATTAGCCTCGACGGCGTTCAGGGCTCAGGCCCCGACGGCCGCATCGTGCGCAAAGACCTCGAGGCGCTCATCGCGAGCGGGGGCGGCCAGGCGGCCGCGACGTCCGCGAGCGAGGCGCCCCGCGCATCCGCCCCGGCCGCCCCGGCCGCGAGCGCTGCCAGCGCGCAGCCGGCCGCCCTCCCCGAGGGTGCCGAGTTGGTGCCGCACAGCCGCATGCGGGCGACCATCGCGCGTCGCCTCACCGAGAGTAAGAACCAGGTTCCGCACTTCTACCTCGAGGCCGAGTGCCGCGTCGACGCCCTGCTCGATCTGCGTAAGCGGCTCAACGAGGGCGCCGCGTCGAAGATCAGCGTCAACGACCTCGTCGTGAAGGCGGTCGCCGGCGCGTTC
>DASSWY010000160.1:0-3637 GCA_035704325.1 Microcella sp.
GAGGCGTCGACCCTCGTCGACGAGACCGAGAGCGTGTTGCTGGGCGTCCTCGCCGAGTTCCCGCGCGTCGTCGCTCAGGCCGCCGAGCTGCGCGAGCCGCATCGCGTCGCCCGGTACCTTGAGCAGCTCGCCGCCGCGTACCACCGCTGGTACGACACCTGTCGGGTGACGCCGCAGGGCGATGACCCCATCGAGGCGGTTCACCGTGCGCGCCTGCACCTGAGCGACGCGGCTGGCCAGGTTCTGCGCACCGGCCTCGGGCTGATCGGAGTTTCGGCTCCCGAGCGGATGTAACTGCCGTGTCTCGCCGAGCGAAAGGCCTCCTCATCGCGCTGGTCGCGGTGATCGTGATCGGCGTGCTGGCAGTGGTCGCCGAAGTCGTGGCGCGGGGCATCGTCGCCGATCGCGTCGAGCAGCAATTGCGCGCGGCGTTCGCGCTCGACGCGGAGCAGTCGGTTGACGTGAGCGTTGCGGGGCCCGTCGTTCTTCTGCAGCTGGCCGCGGGCGAGCTGACCCGCATCGACGCGAGCATTCCCGGCGTCGAAGCGGGCAGCATCCGAGCCGATGTCGAGCTGGTCGGCGAGGGGGTCGCCCTCGACCCCGCCCAGCCGAGCGATCGGGTGGAGGCAACCCTGAGCGTCGCCGAAAGCGATGTCACGCGCGCCCTCGGTGCGGTCGGTGACACCGTCGTGCGCGACATTGAACTCGTCGACGGCGAGATTCGCCTCGTCACCGGCTTCGACATCTTCGGCATCGGGGTCGAACTCGTCGCGGGCATCGTGCCGACCATCGACGCGGGCGTCGTGACTCTCGCCCCGACGAGCCTCGAGCTGAACGGCAGCCGCGTCGAGCTTGATGACCTCCGCGGTCAACTCGGCGGCGTCGCCGACCCGCTGATCGAGCCGCTGCTCGCTGGCGGCCAATTCTGCATCGCCGAGGCGCTCCCCGTCGGCCTCACTGAGCAGAGCGTCGACGTCCGCGACCGCGAACTGGTCGTCGTTGTTGGCGGAACCGACGTGGCCCTTGGTGGCCCCGATCTCGCTGAACGCGGCACCTGCCCCTAACTCGGTGCAGCCTGCCGCGGACCGAACCAGCATATTCGGCTCGGTAGACTCGGCTCTGGCCCGGCGATCCCGGTGCGCCCCGATGTTCGCCCTCCCATGCATTCGCGAGGTTCTTCGTGACCGCCCACCCGCTCGCCCCCGACTGGCTCGCGCGTCCCGACGACGTCAACGCCCTCGCGCCGCAGCTGTGGCCGTCGAGTGCGCAGCGCGGGGGCGAGCACGGCGAACTCGAACTCGGCGGCGTGCGGGCGAGTCGACTGGCCGCCGAGCACGGCACGCCTCTCTACGTCATTGATGAGGCGGATGCGCGCGCTCGCGCCCGCCGCATCCGCACCGCACTCGAGGCGGCGTGCGCCCGCGCGAGGACGACCGGCACTGTCTATTACGCGGGTAAGGCGTTCTTGTCGACCGCCGTCGCGCAGTGGATGGCGGCCGAGGGCCTCAACATTGACACGGCGAGCGGTGGCGAGCTGGCCGTCGCGCTGGCCGCCGGCGTCGACCCCGCCCGCATCGGCCTGCACGGCAACAACAAGTCCGACCGTGAGCTCGACCAGGCCGTACGCGCGGGGGTCGGCGCGATCGTCATTGACTCGGTCGACGAGATCGACCGTGTGGCGACGGCGGCCGCCCGGCACGGGCGCGTGCAGCGGGTGCGTTTGCGCACGAACTCTGGGGTGCACGCGCACACCCACGAGTACCTCGCCACTGCCCGCGAAGACCAGAAGTTCGGCGTGCCGCTCGCCGATATCGAGGCGGCGGTCGCGCGCATTCGCGAGAACGCGGGCTCGCTCGAGTTTCTCGGCCTGCACTCGCACATCGGCTCGCAGATTCTCGTCGCCGACGGCTTCCTCGAGGCGGCGACCCGCCTGCTCGCCGTCCATGCGCGCCTGCTTGCGCACGGGCCTGTGCCGCAGCTCAACCTGGGCGGTGGATTCGGCATCGCGTATGTCGCGAGCGATGAGCCCGCCCGCATTGACGACCTTCTTGATCGGATGCTCGACACCGTCTCCGAGGTCTGTCGCGATCTTGACATCCCCGTCCCCGCGATCGCGATCGAGCCGGGTCGCTCGATCATCGGGCCGGCCGGGGTGACCCTGTACGAGGTGGGCACGATTAAAGACGTCGAGGTGGCGCTCGACGAGGGCGGCAGCGCGGTGCGGCGGTACGTCAGCGTCGACGGCGGCATGAGCGACAACGCCCGACCGGCGCTGTACGGCGCCGACTATGCCGTGCGCCTGGCGTCTCGCACCTCGCACGCCGAGCCGCAGCTCGTCCGCATCGCCGGCAAGCACTGCGAGAGCGGTGACATCGTCGTGGGCGCCGACTACCTGCCCGCCGACGTGCGCCGCGGCGACCTGGTGGCGGTTCCCGCCACCGGCGCCTACTGCTACTCGCTATCCAGCAATTACAACCACCTGGCGCGCCCCGCCGTCGTCGCGGTGAATCGGGGCGAAGCCCGCCTCATCGTGCGCGGCGAGACGGTCGCCGATCTGCTCAGCCGCGACGTCGGCGCGACCGACGCCCTCGAAGCCCCTCGACCGGAAGGATCCCGCTACTCGTGATCTCCTACCGCAATCTCCGCGTCGCCATTCTCGGAGCCGGCAGTGTCGGCTCGCAGGTGGCCGACCAAATTCTGCGCCACGGCGACGAGCTGTCGTCCCGTATTGGCGCCGGCCTCGAACTCGTCGGTGTCGCGGTGCGTGACATCGATGCGCCGCGCGACACCGAGATTCCCCGCGAGCTGCTGACCACCGACGCCGAATCGCTCGTGCGCGGCGCCGATGTCGTGATCGAACTCATGGGCGGGCTTGAGCCGGCGCGCACCCTGGTGCTGTCCGCGCTCAACTCGGGCGCCGACGTGATCACCGCCAACAAGGCGATGCTTGCTACCCACGGCCCCGAGCTGTTCGATGCCGCCGCTCAGGTGGGCGCGCAGCTGTATTACGAGGCGGCTGTCGCCGGGGCGATTCCGATCATCCGGCCGCTGCGCGATTCGCTCGCCGGTGACCGCGTCACGCGCATCCTGGGCATCGTGAACGGCACGACCAACTTCATCCTCGACCGCATGGACACGGTCGGCGAGAGCCTTGAGGAGGCGCTCGCGACCGCCACCGCGCTCGGCTACGCCGAGGCCGACCCAACCGCCGACATCGAGGGCTACGACGCGGCGCAGAAGGCCGCGATTCTCGCGAGCCTCGCCTTCCACACTCGGGTGCCGCTCGATGCCGTGCACCGCGAGGGCATCACGCAGCTCAGTCGCGAGCAGGTCGTCGCCGCGCGCAAGGCGGGCTACGTCGTCAAGCTGCTCGCCATCTGCGATCGCATTGAAGGGGAGAACGGGGGAGTGTCGGCCCGCGTGCACCCCGCGCTCGTGCCGCTCGACCACCCGCTGGCCGCCGTTCACGGCGCCAACAATGCTGTCTTCGTCGAGGCCGAGGCTGCGGGACCGCTGATGTTCTACGGTGCTGGCGCCGGTGGCATTCAGACCGCCTCCGCCGTGCTCGGCGATGTCGTCTCGGCCGCACGCCGCCACGTCGTCGGCGGCCCCGGCGTCGCCGAGTCGCAGCACGCAA
>DASSWY010000289.1:0-16829 GCA_035704325.1 Microcella sp.
CCGCCTTGTTGACGACGTCGCGCACCGTCGAGCGGGTCTGTTTGGCGACGCGCTCGGCGAGGGTGCCGCGGTCGGGGTTCGCGTCGATCGCGATCACGCGGTCTTCCCGCACCGAGGCGAGAGCCATGCCCAGCAGGGTCGTGACGGTGGTCTTGCCCACGCCGCCCTTGCGGGTGAGAATCGGCACGAAGCGGGAGTCGAGGCCGAGCGGGGCGGCGATGCGCGCATCCAACTCTTTGCGCTCACGAACACGACGCGAGTCACCAATGTTCACCTGGCGCAGCGTCGTCGTGTAGACAAAGCGCGGCCAGAAGCCTTCTGGCCCGTTCGGGCGCGCGCGCTTCGGATCGAGCAGGCGGTCGGCCGTCAGCATTCCGGCGACCTCGGGGCCCGAATTGCCATAGCCAGCACGGCGCGTGAGGTCGGCGGGCAGAGTCGCGGGGTCGATGTCGCTCAAGTCAGGCTGGGTCAGCACGCTCTGCAGGCGCTGATCGGTGAGAGGGATAGTGGTCGCACCCGTCTGCAGCATCTCGACGATCTGCGGGTCGACACCGCGCTCAACGAGCTCAGCCGTCGGGTCGTGCGGAGTCTCGCGCGTGGTCGCCGGCAGGTCGACCTCGATCGAGAGCGAGTCGGGGACCTGCGCGATCAGCTCGCTGCCACCACCCGGCTCGACGCCGTCATTGACCGTGCGCGGCGCGGACGTACCGACCACTTCGGTCGACACGTCGCCCTGTGCGTCGCGTTTCTCGGCCATGCGGCCTCCTTCCGGTTGTCGACACGCCAGTGTAGCGGCCATGCCAGCCGGACAGCCCCGCAGCTCAGGCGCTGACGACGACCAGCAGGTCGCCCGCCTCCACCTGTTGCGTCGTCGGAATCGCGCGGCGCTCGACGGTGCCCGCGACCGGCGACGTGATCGCGGCCTCCATCTTCATCGCCTCGATCGTGGCGATCGTGGCACCCGCCTCGACCGTGTCGCCCTCGGCGACCTGCAACGTGACGACGCCGCTGAACGGCGCGGCGATGTGCCCGGGCATCGCCGGGTCGGCCTTTTCAGCGGATGCGGTGTCAACGGCAATGGACCGGTCACGAACCAAAACGGGTCGGAGCTGGCCGTTCAACGTCGCCATGACCGTGCGCATGCCCTTTTCGTCGGCCTCGCTGATCGCTTCGAGACCCATGAACAAGGTGACGCCGCGCTCCATCTCGATGACGTGCTCCTCGCCCGGCTTCAACCCGTAGAGATAATCGGGCGTCGCGAGCGCCGAGACGTCGCCGAACTGCTCGCGAACCTGCAGGAACTGCTGGGTCGGCTGAGCGAACAGCAATTGGTTGAGCATGAGCCGCCGCTCGTCGGTCGTTCCGTCGAGCGCCGCGCGCTGCTCACTCGTGAGCTCGGTCACGCCCGGCTTCACCGTGCGCCCCTCGAGCACCTTCGTGCGGAACGGCTCGGGCCACCCGCCAGGCAGATCACCCAGCTCGCCCGCCATGAAGCCGATCACCGAGTCAGGAATGTCGTAGTTCTGCGGGTTCTGTTCAAAGTCGACGGGGTCGGCGCCCGCGGCCGCCATCTGCAGGGCGAGGTCACCCACGACCTTCGACGAGGGGGTGACCTTGGTCGGACGCCCGAGGATGCGGTTAGCCGCGGCGTACCAGTCTTCGATGAGCTCGAAACGGTCGCCGAGACCCAGCGCGATCGCCTGCTGACGCAGGTTCGAGAGCTGGCCACCCGGAATCTCGTGGTGGTAGACGCGCCCCGTGGGGCCGGGAAGACCCGACTCGAAGGGCTTGTAGGCGCGGCGCACCGACTCCCAGTAGGGCTCGAGGTTGCTCACGGCATCAAGGTCGAGACCCGTGTCACGCTCGGTGTGCGCGAGGGCCGCAACCAGCGCCGACAGCGACGGCTGCGAGGTCGTTCCGGCCATCGGGGCACTGGCCGCGTCAACGGCGTCGGCACCCGCGCGTGACGCGGCGAGCAGGGTCGCGAGCTGACCGCCGGCGGTGTCGTGGGTATGCACGTGCAGGGGCACGTCGAAGCGCTCGCGCAGCGCGGCAACGAGCTTCTCGGCCGCACCCGCCCGCAGCAGGCCCGCCATGTCTTTGATGGCGAGGATGTGTGCACCCGCGTCGACGATGCGCTCGGCGAGCCGCAAGTAGTAGTCGAGCGTGTACAGGTCTTCGGCCGGGTTGAGCAGGTCACCCGAGTAGCACATCGCGACCTCGGCGACCGAGCTTCCGGTCTCGAGCACGGCGTCGATGGCCGGCCGCATCTGGTCGACGTCGTTGAGCGCATCGAAGATGCGGAAGATATCGATGCCCGTGGCGGCCGCCTCGCGGACGAACGCGTGCGTCACCTCCGTCGGGTACGGCGTGTAGCCCACCGTGTTGCGCCCGCGCAGCAGCATCTGGATCGCGACGTTCGGCAGGGCCTCGCGCATGGCACCCAAACGCTGCCAGGGGTCTTCGCCGAGGAATCGCAGCGCCACGTCGTAGGTGGCACCGCCCCATGCCTCGACGCTCAGCAGTTCGGGCGTGAGCCGCGCCACGTGGGGCATCACCGCGACGAGGTCGCGGGTGCGCACCCGCGTGGCCAGCAGCGACTGGTGCGCATCGCGGAACGTGGTGTCCGTCACGGCGAGCGCGGTTTGCGCTCGCAACTCGGCGGCGAAGCCGGCCGGGCCGAGCTCGCGCAGGCGGTCGCGCGAGCCGGCGGGTGCCGCGGCCTCGAGGTCGACGGTCGGCAGCTTGATCGCCGGGTCGATGACGCCGGTTCCTGGACCGTTCGGCTGGTTCACCGTGACGTCGGCAAGCCAGGTCAACATCTTCGTGCCGCGGTCTTTGGACGGGTTCATGGTGACCAGCTGCGGCCGCTCGTCGATGAATGACGTCGCGAGGTCGCCCGCGAGGATTGCGGGGTCATCGAGCACGGCCTGGAGGAAGGGGATGTTCGTGGTCACTCCGCGGATGCGGAACTCAGCAAGGCCACGCTTCGCGCGCCCGACGGCCGTCGCGAAGTCGCGACCGCGGCACGTCATCTTGGCGAGCATCGAATCGAAGTGCGGGCTCACCTGCGCGCCCGCAGCGATCGTGCCACCGTCGAGGCGCACGCCGGCACCCCCGGGCGAGCGGTAGGTGGTGATCTTGCCCGTGTCGGGGCGGAAGCCGCTCGCGGGGTCCTCCGTCGTGATGCGGCACTGCAGCGCGGCGCCCCGCAGGTGGATCTGCTCTTGGCGCAGCCCGAGCCCCTCGAGGGTCTCCCCCGCGGCGATGAGCATCTGCGCACGAACGAGGTCAACGTCGGTGACCTCCTCGGTCACGGTGTGCTCGACCTGGATGCGCGGGTTCATCTCGATGAAGACGTGCTGGCCGGCCCGCTCGCCGGCGGTGTCGAGCAGAAATTCGACGGTTCCGGCGTTGACGTAACCGATGGACTTCGCGAACGCGACCGCGTCGCGATACATGGCCTGGCGGATGCTCTCGTCGAGATTCGGGGCGGGCGCGATCTCGACGACCTTCTGGTGGCGGCGCTGAATCGAGCAGTCGCGCTCGAACAGGTGCACGGTTTCACCCGTCGCGTCGGCGAGGATCTGCACCTCGATGTGGCGAGGACGCACGACCGCCTGCTCGAGGAACATGGTGGGGTCACCAAAGGCGCTGTCGGCCTCACGCATGGCGGCCTCGAGGGCGGGGCGCAGCTCGTCTCGGGTCTCGACCCGGCGCATCCCTCGCCCACCGCCTCCGGCCACGGCCTTCGCGAAGATCGGGAAGCCGATCTCGTCGGCGGCCGCGACGAGCACCTCAATATCGGTCGTCGCGGGGCTCGACTTCAGCACGGGCACGCCCGCAGCGATCGCCTTGTCTTTCGCCGAAACCTTGTTGCCCGCCATCTCGAGCACCTCGCGCGGAGGGCCGATGAAAGCGATGCCGTTGGCACGGGCCGCCTCGGCGAGGTCGGGGTTCTCGCTCAGAAAGCCGTAGCCCGGGTAGATGGCGTCAGCGCCCGACAGTTTCGCCACGCGAATGATCTCGTCGACGTCAAGGTAGGCGCGCACCGGGTGCCCCTCGTCGCCGATCTGGTAGGCCTCGTCGGCCTTCAAGCGGTGAAACGAGTTGCGGTCTTCATACGGGAAGACGGCGACGGTCTTGGCGCCGAGTTCGACCGCGGCGCGAAACGCCCGAATGGCGATCTCTCCACGATTAGCGACGAGAATCTTCTGAAACATTGCGTCCTTTCCTGGCACGACGGCGAGGCGTCGCGTCGGGGTGGTGGCCGGGGACGTCCGCGAACAGTGCGGATGCACGCGTTCCATAGCCTAGTGAAGGTAGGGTCTTCTTCCGTGCACGTACTGAGCATCAGCTCCCTCAAGGGGGGCGTCGGCAAGACGACCGTGACCCTCGGTCTCGCGTCGGCCGCGTTCTCGCGGGGCTTACGGACGCTCGTCGTGGACCTCGATCCGCAATCGGATGCGTCGACCGGGATGGACATCCAGATCGCCGGGCGTCTCACGATCGCCGACGTGCTCGGCTCGCCGAAAGAGCGCATCGTTCGCCAGGCCATCGCCCCCTCCGGCTGGACGCGCGGACGACCCGGCACCGTCGACGTACTTATTGGCAGCCCGAGCGCCATCAACTTTGACGGGCCGCACCCCTCCATTCGCGAAATCTGGAAGCTCGAGGAGGCGCTCGCGCACATCGAGAGCGAGTACGACCTCGTGCTCGTCGACTGCGCGCCCTCGCTCAACGCCCTGACCCGCACCGCGTGGGCGGCCAGTGACCGGGTCATCGTGGTCACTGAGCCGGGCCTCTTCTCGGTCGCGGCCGCCGACCGCGCTCTGCGCGCCATTGAAGAGATTCGCCGCGGGCTCTCGCCGCGCCTGCAGCCGCTCGGCATCGTCGTGAACCGCGCCCGCGTGCAGAGCCTCGAGCACCAGTTCCGCATCAAAGAGCTGCGCGACATGTTTGGGCCGCTCGTGCTCGCCCCGCAGCTGCCCGAGCGCACCTCACTGCAACAGGCGCAGGGTGCCGCGAAGCCGCTGCACGTGTGGCCGGGCGAGAGCGCGCAAGAGATGGCGCGCAACTTCGATCAGTTGCTCGACCGCGTCATGCGCACGGCGCGCATCGGCGAATACGCCCAGCAGTAGGGCGGGCGCGGCACGAGAGCCGCGCGTGGCGCGTCGTGACGGCAACCGTCAGCGACGGAGCGTCGAGCGAGCTGGCGCAGGTGGCCCGACGGACGAACTAGCTGGCGCGGGTAGCGCGACGAGCAGCGAGCTCGTCTTTCGGGTCGGCGGTGGGGCTCGCATCGAGGTCGATGAGCTCGGTCTCGACCTCGCGGAGAACCTTGCCGACGGCGATGCCGAAGACTCCCTGGCCGCGGCTGACCAGGTCGATGACCTCGTCGTCTGAGGTGCAGAGGTAAACGCTCGCTCCATCGCTCATGAGGGTCGTCTGGGCGAGGTCGTGCACGCCCGACTCGCGCAGCTGCTCGACCGCGGTGCGGATCTGCTGCAGCGAGATACCGGTGTCGAGCAGCCTCTTGACGAGCTTCAAGACCAGGATGTCGCGGAAGCCGTAGAGGCGCTGCGTGCCCGAGCCGGCGGCGCCGCGCACGGTCGGCTCGACCAACTGCGTGCGGGCCCAGTAGTCGAGCTGGCGATACGAGATGCCGGCAGCGCGAGCGGCCACGGCGCCTCGGTAGCCGGCTTCGTCGTCGAGATCAGGGAGGCCGTCCGTGAAGAGCAGGCCGAGGTCGTAGCGTTCGTCGCTGCGGCTGCTGTCCGTCATGGCGCGTCCCTAACCTTCAGTCTTAACGTGACAGTTGCTGTCACGTCCTCCACCCTAGCGACGGGGCGGCACACGGGCCGCGACATCGCGCTCGACACTTCGGCGTGTCGGCTCACCCTCACGACTGTAGCTTGCCGAGGGCCGATCGGATCAGGCTGGAGCGCACGATTTCGAGCTGGCCCGCAATCTCTCGCGCGAGTTCTGCGGCCTTCGCTCGGCTCGAGGCGTCGTTGCGCCGCGAGACGGGAATCAGGGCGCTCTCGATGAGGCCCAACTCACGCTCGGCGGCTGCGCGAAAGCCGCGCAGGTGACGCGGCTCGATGCCGGTGCGTTGCAATTCGACGAGGGCGCGCAGCACCTGAACGGCGTCGTCGCCGAAGGTGTCCGCCGGCTGAATGAGGGATGCCGTAATTGCGTCGCTGAGGAGCCCCGGCGTTGCCTGCGCCTCGCGCACCAGCTCGTCTCGACTGAAACGCCGCTCGGTCGACAGCATCGACGGGGCGCGATCGACACCGGCCGGAAGCTGGGGGCTGCGCCCCGCATCCAAATCGTCGAGATGCTGACGAATCACTTTCAGCGGCAGGTAGTGGTCGCGCTGCATCGTCAACACGAAACGGAGCCGATCAACGTCGGCCGGGGAAAACTTGCGATAGCCCGCCTCGGTGCGCTCGGGGGACACGAGTTCGCGCTCTTCCAAGAAGCGCAACTTCGACGGCGTGAGGTCGGGAAACTCGGGGCTGAGCTTCGCGAGCACCTGACCGATCGACAGCAACCCAGCGGAGGGGGCGGTGGACGGTCGGCGCGCCTCTGCGGCGGACCGTGCCGCCATTAGGCGCCCGGGGCGTGGTCGTGGCGGGAGGAGTAGAACGTGAGGTGGAACTTGCCGACCTGCACCTCGGCGCCATCGACGAGCGGCACCGTGTCGTCAATGCGCTCACCGTTGTAGAACGTGCCGTTCAGCGAGCCGAGGTCACGCACGGCGAAGCGGACGCCCGAGCGCACGAACTCGGCGTGCTTGCGGGACACCGTGACGTCGTCGAGGAAGATGTCGGCGTCGGGGTGACGGCCGGCCACCGTGAGGTCGGTGTCGAGGAGGAAGCGGGCGCCCGAACTCGGCCCACGGCGCACGATCAGCACGGCGGACCCCGACGGCAGCGCGTTGATGATGTCGAGCTCGCCCGTGCGCGCACCGGCCTCCATTGCCGCCAACTGCGCGGCAAAATCTGGCCCGTAGTGCACGGTCGTGTCTTGCGGGCGGTACTCGCGGTCGCCGCCTGCGGTGTTCTCAGCCATCGGTAGCCCTCCTGCGTGCCAGCGTATCCGATGCATCGCCACTGTCGAGGGGGCGTTGGCGGATGAGTGCGCGGGTCTGACGCAGGTATAGCAGGCCCGCCCACCAGTAGAGGAACGCCCCCCACAGCGCGAAGGCCCAGCCGATCGGATCGGACACTACGGCCACGGCCGGGAACGCCTGCCCCAGCACAAGGATCGGAAGGGCGTAGAACAGCGCGAAAGTCGCCGTTTTGCCCACGTGGTGCACCGGCAGGGGCCCGTAGCGGTGTTGCGCCAGCACCACGCCGAGCACGACGAGGAAAACGTCGCGGCCGATGATGACGGCGACGAGCCACCACGGCACCACCTCGCGCACGGCGAGACCGATGACAGCCGCCATGATGAACAGGCGGTCGGCAGCGGGGTCGAGCAGCTGGCCGAGCTTCGTGATCTGGCCGAAGCGGCGCGCGATCACGCCGTCGGCCCAGTCGCTCACCGTCGAGACGATGATGACAGTGAGGGCCGCCAGGTCGTTGCCGACCACGATGAAGATGAAGAAGACGGGCACCAGCACCAGGCGCAGGGCGCTCAGGACGTTGGGAATCGTCCAGACGCGGTCGCTCACGACGGGGCGAGCGGCGGCGTCGGACACGCGGTCAGTCTAGTGACGGGGCCGCGCGCCGCACCCGGGCACGGGCCGGATGCTGGGCAAGTGCTTACACGCCCGTTTCGCGCCGGCGCGTCGCGGGCGCGAGGGGTTACCGTACCGCTCATGTCGTGCATCCGATTCAACACCCCCGCGCAGAAGCAGCAGCTCGCCGACAACGCCCCCGCGATGCGCGAGGACGGCGGCGACCCGGTCGCGCAGTTCCTCTCCCCCAGCGTCACCGACTCGAAGCGCGAGCGCATCCGCCGCCTCGCCGCGAGCCCGAACCCGCGCATCCGCGAGAGCGCTGCCCTGTCGTACCACGCCCCGGACGACGTGTACGAGGCCCTCGCGAACGACCCCGACGCGGGCGTGCGCAGCTGCCTCGCGCGCAACGAGCGCACCCCCTGCGACGTGCTGCGCACGCTCGCAAGCGACCGCGATGAGCAGGTGCGCGCGTGGGTCGCCATCAACTACTTCGTACCGGCGGACGCGATGGAGACGCTCGCCGCCGACGAGAGCGAGACCGTGCGCGCGCTCGTCGCCTGGAAGGCCTCGCTCGCCGAGACCGACCAGCCCGCGCTCATCTAGCGCGAGCGGAACTGCCCCGCCGCCGACAGGCGATCAGGCAGGATGCGCGCGAGAGCGGCGATGACACGCCACCGCACCGTCGGAATCACGACGCTACGCCCGCGGTCGATCGCCCGCAGTGACTGGCGCACGACCGTTGGCGCGTCGAGCCACAGCGCCTCGGGGATGCCCGACACGTCGACCCCCATGCGCTCGTGGAACTCGGTGCGCACGAACCCCGGGGCGATCGCGGTCACGCTCACGCCGCGCGGCTCATAGCTGAGGTTCGCCCAGCGGGCGAACGAGACTCCCCAGGCTTTCGCGGCGCCGTAGGTGCCGCGCGGGGTGAACGCGGCCACGCTCGAGACGATCGCGATCCGTCCGCCACCGGTGGCGAGCATCCGGCGCAACGCCGTCTGCGTGAGCCGCAGGGGCACGGCGACGTGAATCGCGAGGTGCTTCTGTTCGTCGTCGGGGTCGGTGGCGGCGAGGTCGCCGCCGATGCCGTAGCCCGCGTTGTTGATGAGCAGGTCGACGGGCTTCTCGAGCGCCGCGACGCGCGCGTCAACGGCCCGCACCCCGTCGTCGGTGTGAAGGTCAGCGGCGAGAGTCTCGACCGCAACGCCGTGTTCGTCACCGAGCTCGCGCGCGACGCGCGCCAGGCGCTCACCGTCTCGCGCGACGAGGACTAGCCCGGCGCCGCGGGCGGCGAGCTGGCGGGCGAATTCGAGTCCGATTCCGGCGGTGGCACCGGTGATGAGCGCGCGGGAGGTCACGGGGCTGAGCCTAGGCCTCGAGCGGCGGGGCCAGCGGGCTGCGCCACGCCTCCGGCCCGGCTGAGCCTGCTGCGTACTCGTCGAGCGGCACGCGACCGTCGCGCCAGGCAGCGAGCACCGGATCGATGAGCTGCCAGCAGAGCTCGGCGGCCTCGGCGGGCACGCTCAGCAGTGGATCGCCGTCGAGCACGCCGTCGAGCACCTCGCCGTACGCCGTGAGCTCGCCCGCACCAAAGGCCGCCTCGACGACGACGCGATCGAGCTCGAGCGGGTCGCCCGGCCCGTTCAGGTCGAGTTCCAGCGCCAGGTGCTCGGGGGTGAGCGACACCGTGATGCGCGGCGCCTCCCCCGCGCCGGTCAAGCCGGCCGGGCGGTGGGCGACGGGCTTCAGCGTGAGAATGGCGTCTTTCGCCGGCCGGCCGACGGCCTTGCCGCTGCGCAGGGTGAAGGGAACGCCCGCCCAGCGGGTGTTCTCGACCGTGAGCACGAGCTCGGCAAGGGTCTCTGTTTCGCGGCTCGGGTCGACGCCGTCTTCTGTTGCGTAGGCCGGAATCGTCGCGCCGCCGAGTTCGCCCTCGGTGTACCGCGCGCGCCGCGACGATGCGACGGGATCGTCTCCACGCACCCGCATCGCGCGCAGCGCCTGCACGAGCGCGCCGTGCAGGTCGGCCGGCTCAATTGCCGCCGGGGCCTCCATCGCCACGACTGCGGCGACGAGCAACAGGTGACTCTGCACCATATCGACCAGCGCGCCCGCGCCGTCGTAGTAACCGGCGCGGCCCTCGAGCGCGAGCGTCTCGTCGTACACCACGTCGACGGCCGAGACGTGTTCGCGATTCCAGACGGCCTCAAGCAGGCGGTTCGCGAAGCGCAGCCCCAGCAGGTTCACGACGGTCGACTTACCGAGAAAGTGATCGACCCGGAACACGCAGTCATCCGGAACCAGCTGCGCCAGCAGTCCGTTCAGCCGGGCGGCGCTTGGGGCGTCGTAGCCGAACGGCTTTTCGAGCGCCAGTCGGGTGCCATCGGGCAGATCGCCCGGTTCGAGCGCCGCAACGGCGTCGATCGTGACGGAGGGGGGAAGGGCGAAGTACACGATCGCCGGATGCGCGGCCGAGGCGACGGTGTCGGCGAGCGCGGCGCGGTCGGTCGCGTCGATACTCGCCCACCGCGCACCGGCAACGGTTGCGTCGATGGCGCGCTCTGCCGCGGTACGAACTTCGCCCGTGAGGGCGTCAAGCCCGTCGGTGAGCGCCTCCCCCACGAGCTCCTTCCACTGAGCATCGGTGTGGTCGCCGTGGCCCGCACCAATGAGTTCGAGCTCGAGATGCGGAGCGCGGCCGAGCGCACCGGCAAGCCCCGGAATGAGGAGCCGCTTCGTGAGGTCGCCGCCGGCGCCGAGAATAATGAGAGTCCTGCTCGTGGCCGTCATCCGGCCACCGTAGCCGGGAACCCTCTGAGGCTCGTCTGATTGGATGACGTCATGGTCGAGCCTCTTGAGAACTATGCCCTCATCGGAGACTGTCGATCGGCCGCGCTGGTCGGGCGCACGGGGTCGATCGACTGGCTGTGCATGCCGCGGTTTGACTCAGCCTCACTGCTGTCGCGCATTCTGGGCGACGAGCGGCACGGTCACTGGTCACTGAATCCGGTGGGCGAGACGAGCTGCACGTCGCGCCACTATGACGGCGACACCTTCGTGCTCGTCACACGCTGGGAGACGCCGACGGGCGTCATAGAGGTGACCGACTGGATGCCGATCGAGAACGGCGAGAGCGACGTCGTGCGGCGCGTAACCGGGCTGGAGGGCGAGGTCACCGTCGAGCAGGTGTTGCGCATCCGATTCGATTACGCCGACGCGATGCCCTGGGTGCGTCAGACCGGAACGGACGACGCGCCCGAGCTCACCGCCATCGCGGGGCCCGACGCCGTCGTCGTGCGCGGCCCCCGTTTCACCCCGGTCGACCACGCGCACCGCGCCGAGTTCACGGTGCGCGCGGGCGAGACGGTCGACACGGTGCTGACCTGGTTTGCGTCTCACAAGAACCCCCGACCGCCGCAGAACGTCGACGAACTGCTCGAGTCGACACGGCGCTGGTGGACGGAATGGGCAACGAGCTGCTCGCCTCCCGGGGCCTACGACGAGCACGTGCGCCGCTCGCTGCTCGTGTTGCGCGCGCTCACTCACGAGGCGACGGGCGGCATCGTCGCGGCCCCGACGACGAGCCTGCCGGAAGAGATCGGCGGCAGCCGCAACTGGGACTACCGCTACGTATGGATTCGCGACGCCGCCCTCACTCTCGAGTCGCTGATGATTCACGGCTACCAAGACGAGGCGAGCGCTTGGCGCGACTGGCTGCTGCGCGCGATCGCCGGCGACCCCGAAGACATTCAGATCATGTACGGGCTGTCGGGCGAGCGCTACCTCTACGAGCGCGAGCTCGCGAGCCTGCCCGGCTACGAGGGGTCCTCCCCCGTGCGGGTCGGCAACGGGGCCTACGACCAGTTTCAGGGCGACATCTTCGGTGAGCTCATGATCGCGCTCGAAGACGCCCGCGAGCTCGGCGTGCACGAGGACGACTTCTCGTGGTCGCTGCAGGTGCGGCTGCTCGACTGGGTGTCGACCCAGCTCGACCGCACCGACAACGGCATCTGGGAGATTCGCGGCGAGCTGCGCACGTTCACGCACTCGCGCGCGATGCTGTGGGCGGCCTTCGACCGCGGTATTCGCGCCGTCGAAAAGTTTGCGCTGCCCGCCTCGATCGACGGGTGGGTCGCGGCGCGCGACCGCCTGCGGGCCGAAATCGAGGAGCGCGGCTTCGACTCAGAGCGCGGCCACTACGTGCAGCACTACGACACGATCGAGGTCGACGCCTCGCTCTTGCAGCTCGCGCAGATCGGCTACGTCGCCTACGACGACGAACGGATGCTCGGCACCGTCGCCGAGATCGAACGCACGCTGCTGCGCAAGGGGCTGCCACTGCGTTACCGCACGGAGAGCGGCGTCGACGGGCTAGCCGGTGACGAGCATCCGTTCGTCACGTGCGCGTTCTGGCTCGTCGAGCAGTACGCGCGGGGTGGGCGCCTCGCGGACGCCGAAGCCCTCATGGACCGCCTCATCGGAATCACGAACGACGTGGGGCTCTTGAGCGAGGAATACGACGTCGACAACGAGCGCCACCTCGGCAACACCCCGCAGGCACTGTCGCACCTCGCGCTCGTGCGCGCCGCCGACGCGATCTCGGAGGCCAGGGCGGGGTGAGCGAGGCGGTGCGCGTCGACGCGTGGGCGTGGGCGATCCGGTTGTTTTCGACCCGATCGGCGGCGACCGCGGCGTGCAAGGCCGGCCACCTGAAGGTGAACGGCAGCACGGTGAAGCCCGCGCACCCCGTGAAGATCGGCGACACCGTGCGAGCCCTCACCCCCGGCGGCGAACGCATCGTTGTCGTCACGGGGCTCATCACCAAGCGCACCTCGGCGCCGAAGGCCGCCGAGAACTACGACGACCGCACCCCTCCTCCCCCGCCGAAGGAAGAGCGCGTGCTGCCCGTGCTGCGCGAGCGCGGCGCCGGACGGCCGACGAAGCGCGACCGGCGCGAGATCGAGCGGCTGCGCGGCCGCGCCGAGTAGCGCATGCTCGACGGTGCCTGAGAAAGCGGCACCGAGCATCCGGGTTGTCGGCACACTGGCGTGATGCGCCTGCGCCGGACCTCGACCGACGACCCCGGATTCGCGCGGCGGCGACGGGGCCGGGGGTTCTCATACACCGACGCCAACGGGCGACCCGTGCGCGACGCGGAGGTGCTTGCGCGCATTGACGCGCTCGCGATTCCGCCCGCCTGGCGTGACGTGTGGATCTGCGCCGCCGAGAACGGGCACCTGCAGGCGGCGGGAACGGATGCGGACGGCCGGCGACAGTACCGCTACCACGAGGCGTGGACCGCGCGCGCCGAGCGCAGCAAGTACGCGCGCGTGCGCGCTCTCGCGCAGTGCACGACGGGGCTTCGCCGCACCATCACCGCCGACCTGCGCGGCGACGACCCCGAGCGGCGGGCCGCCGCGATCGCCGCGCGGCTCATCGACGTGCTCGGGGTGCGACTCGGCGACGAGCGCTACGCGGCCGAGCGCGGCACGATCGGCGCGCTCACCCTCGAACGCCGCCACGTGAACGTCGACGGCGACCGCCTGCTGCTCGATTTTCCCGCGAAGTCGGGCGTGCAGTGGCTCGCCGAGCTGCGCGACCCCGAGCTCGCCGACGCGCTCGCCCACGTTCCGCGCGGCACAGCGACGCGGCTCACCGCTTGGCGCCACGACGGAGACGAGCATCGGCTCAGCGCGCGCACGCTCACCGCGTACCTCGCAGCGGGCAGCGGATGCCCGATCACGCCCAAAGACCTGCGGACGCTGCTCGGCTCACGCACGGCCGCCGAGGTGCTCGCCCGTACCGGCGCGGTCGGCCGCCGCGAACAGGACGCGGTCATTCGGGCGGCGGTGGATGCGGTGGCCGACACCCTGAGGAACACGCGCGCCGTCGCCCGCTCGTCGTACATCGACCCGCTCGTCATCGAGCGGTACCGGCGCGGGCGCGTGGCCGCGCTCAGCCGGGCCGGAGTCAGTGACCGCGCCTACGCCGAGCTCGTCAGCTAGAGAGGCAGAGTCACGACAGGCCGAGCGCCTCAAGCGAGGCACGAATGGCGCTCGCACTGTGGTGCAGCTGGCGCTCTTCGTCGGCCGAGAACGGGGTGTCGATGACGCGGGACACCCCGCCCGCGTCGACGATGCTCGGCACCGACAGGGCGACGCCGTCGACGCCGTGGTAGTCGCTGAGCACGCTCGAGACCGGCAGAATGGCACCCTCGTCGCGGAGGATCGCCTCGACAATGCGCGCGCCCGACAGCCCGATCGCGTAGTTCGTCGCCCCCTTGCCGGCGATGACCGTGTACGCGGCGTTCTTCACCTCGTCGGCGATCTCGTCGAGCTCTTCGACGCTGAGGCTCTCGCCCGCGTCGTCGCGCCACTCGCGGATCGGAATCGGCCCGATGCGGCTCTGCGACCACAGCGGGAACTCGCTGTCGCCGTGCTCGCCCACGATCATTGCGTGCACACTCGACGCGCTCACGCCGAGGCGCTCGGCAAGGCGCCAGCGCAGGCGCGAGGAGTCGAGCACGGTGCCGCTGGAAAACACTCGCGACGGCTCCAGCCCGCTGAACCGCTGGGCGGCCACGGCCAGCACATCGCACGGGTTCGTGACGAGCATGACGACGGCGTCGGGAGCCCGCTCGACGATTGCCGGCATGAGGTCGCGCAGAATCTCGACGTTGACGCCCGCGAGATCGAGTCGACTCTGCCCCGGGTGCTGCTTCGCTCCCGCCGTGACCACGACCACGTTGGCCCCCGCAACGACGTCGAGGTCGGCGCCGCCCGAGATCGCGCTCGAGCCGGTGAACGGGGTGCCGTGGGCGAGATCAAGAATCTCGGCGTTCACGCGCGTCTCGTCGATGTCGTAGAGCACGACCTCGCGGGCCGTTTCGCGAATCAGGGAGGCGTAGGCGAGCGCCGTGCCGACGGCACCCGCCCCGACGATGGCAAGGCGAGAGTTCTCACGAACGGGCATGCCTCCACCCTGGCCGAGCAGAGGGGTGCTGTCGAGGGACCTTCGGCCTATTCCGATTTATGCCGGGGCCCAGTCGGGGTCGACCATCGACGCGAGCAGCGTGACGAGCATCCCCTCAGCTGTCTCGTGCGGAAGCGTCTCGATGAGCGCCGTCAGCGGCGCCTGGGCGGCGGGTAGCCCGCCCGCCGTCACCCCGAGCGCGGCGAGGGCCTCGGCGGGCGACGCCGCGGAGGCGAGGCCCGCCGCAAGCGGTGCCGCGTCAACGGGCGGCACGCCGCGCACCTCGTCGGCGGCGTCGTGCACGGCAGCGGTCAGCTCGTCGAGGCGATTGGCCGTCACGGGCGTGATCGTGAGGTGCGTCGTGCGCGGCAGGCGCGTGCCGTCGGGCTGGGCGAGCCCCGGCTGCTGCTGCAGCACGAAGCCGCGGCGGCGCACGGCGTCGGCCAGGTGGTGCGGGTCGACGCGTCGATTGGGGGCGGCGGACTCATCGGCGGCGACCGCGAACAGCGGGCCGACCGGTGAGCCAACCACGCGCATCCCCTCGATATCGTGCGCCGTCGCAACGAGCGCGTCGCTCGCGGCGCGCGTGCGATCGACGAGCGCCCGGTACCCGTCGACTCCGAGCAGGCGGGTAATCGCCCAGGCCGCCGCCAGCGGGCCCGCGGGCTTCGACCCGAGCAGGGTCGCGTTCACGACCGGGTAGCCCGGCCAGCGCGTCGTCGCAAAGTACTGCGCGGCGTGCCGCTCGCGGCCACGATGCAGCAGAATGCTCGCCCCCTTCGGCGCGAACCCGTACTTGTGCAGGTCGGCCGAGATGCTCGTGACGCCCGGCACCCGGAAGTTCCACTCGGGAAGGCCTGGCCACCACGGCAGCGCGAAACCGCCAATGCACGCGTCGACGTGCACCGCGATGCCTGCGTCCGCCGCGCGCGGGGCCACCGCCGCGATCGGGTCGAGGCCGGCGAACGGATACGACGGGGCGCTGAGCACCACGAGCGCAACGTCAGGGCCGAACCGGCCGACGATCGCCTCGGCGTCGACGGCGCCGGTCACCGCGTCGACGGGCACGAGGTCGAGCGCCAGGTCGAACAGGTGCGCCGCCTTGTGGAAGGCCGCATGCACCGTCACGGGGGCCACGAGGCGCGCCCGCCCCTCGCCGCCGCGAGCCCGCCAGACGTCGCGTGCCGTGCGCACCGCGAGCAGGCAGCTCTCGGTGCCGCCGCTCGTGACCGAGCCGACGATGTCGGACTGCTCGCCGTCGCCTGCGCCGAACAGCGGACGGGCGAACGCGATGAGCTCGCGCTCAAGGTGCGCCACCGACGGGAAAGTCGTCGGATCGAGGGCGTTCACCCACTGCACGATGCCCGCAGCGTCGTGGGCGAGCTGGCCAAGCCCCTCGGTTCCGGAGTCGTATACGTACGACAGCACGCGGCCGCCGTGGGTCGGGGCGTCGTCGCGCGTCAGCGCACGCAGCTCGGCCAGGATCTCGTCGGCGTGGCTCATGCGGCGGGGCCCTCGGTCGCGACGTCCGCGGGCGGCGCGGAGCGCGCATCCGCCTCGATATCGTCGCGGCGTAGCCGATAGCGACGCAGCAGCAGGATGCTCGCCCCGAGCAAGACGGCGGGAACGATGCTGAAGGCGATCACGATGCCCGTCACGGCGGATGCGGGTTGCGCGACGGTCTGACCGCCCACCGACTCGACGTAGCCGGTGAGACTCAGGATGACCGTCAGCACCGTCGCCCCGAGCGCCATGCCGGCCGTCTCGCCCGCGGTCCACACGCCACTGAAGACTCCGGCGCGGTCGGTACCGCTCGCGCGTGCGTCGTGCGCGATGACGTCGGGCAGCATCGCCAGCGGCAGCGCCTGCATGCCGGCATAGGCGACGCCGGCGAGCGCGACCGGGAGGTAGACCCACGGGCCCGGCGCCCAGACGAGCCCCGTGATGGCGAGCGCCGCCACCGTGAAGAGCACGCTCGCGATGAGATAGCCGCGCTCTTTGCCCGTGCGGCGCGCAACTTTGCCCCAGACGGGGGCGAATAGCAGTGCCGGAGCGATGAGCGCCAGAAAAAGCAGCGTGACGGCGTCTTCACTGCGCAGCACGTGGGTGGCGACGTACTGCGCGGCCGCGAGCATGGTGCCGGTGGCGAGGCCCTGCAGCACAAAGG
>DASSWY010000261.1:0-6902 GCA_035704325.1 Microcella sp.
GCTCGTCGTCGCGTTCGTGACCGGCGTCACCCCCACCAAGTGGGAGCGCATTTGGCGCGAGCGTCGCCCGCCCGGGCGCATCCACCTCGCGTCGATGACGCAGGATGCTGCGCTCGCCGCGCTCGCGGACGGCACCGCCCACATGGCTCTTCTTCGCGACGTCGCGGCCGATGACGAGCGGCACGCGATCGCCTTGTATCGCGAGCAGCCCATGGCGGTCGTGCCGAAGGAGTCGCTCGCGGCCGACGCCAGCTCGCTCACACTCGCTGAGCTGCGCGAGCTCGACGGACTCCCCGTGCTCGACGTCGACCTTTTCACGGGCACAGGCGCCGAGACGATCGAGCTGGTCGCCGCCAACGTGGGCGTCGCCGTCGTGCCGCAGTCGGTCGCGCGCCAGCACGGCCGCAAAGACGTGGTCGCGCGGCCCGTGACCGACGCGCCCGATACGGGAGTGTCGCTGGTCTGGCCGACGACGAACGCGCATCGTCTTGTCGACGTCTTCATTGGCATCGTGCGCGGGCGCACGGCGAACAGTTCGCGAGGGGGCGCCTGATGAAACTGCTCCTCACCTCCGGCGGGGTGACGAACGCGAGCATTCGCGCCCGCCTCGAAGAGCTGCTCGGCAAGCCGATCAGCGAGGCGACCGCACTGTGCATTCCGACGGCGATGTACGGCCACCCGTGGCTCGGGCCCGGCGTGAAGGCGTGGGAGTTCATCGCCGGCCGCGCCGAAAACCCCATGGTCGACCTGGGCTGGAAGCAGATGGGCGTGCTCGAGCTCACCGCTCTGCCCAGCATCGACGACGAGCGCTGGAAACCGCTCGTGCGTGACACCGACGTGCTGCTCGCGGCCGGTGGCGACGCCCTGTACCTGGCGCACTGGGTGCGCGAGTCGGGCCTCGAGGCGCTCTTTCCCGAACTGCAGAACACCGTCTGGGTCGGCATGAGCGCCGGCAGCATGGTCATGACGCCTGCGATCGGCCGCGAATTCGTCGGATGGACGCCCCCGGCGGGCGGTGACCGCGCGCTCGGGCTCGTCGATTTTTCGATCTGCCCGCACCTCGCCCCCGACGGCGGCGAGGGCAACTCGATGGCCGCCGCCGAGGGCTGGGCGAGCAATCTCGATCACCCCGCCTACGCGCTCGACGACAGAAGCGCGATCAGCGTGAGCGACGGCGCCGTCGAGGTCGTGTCGGAAGGCACCTGGCGGCACTTTCCGTCGGCCTGACGACGCCGCGACGCCCTAGGCGCTCGTCACCGCGCCCGAGCGACGCGTTGACGCCCACACCCCGGCCGTGATCACGATGATCACTGCGGCGGGAATCAGCACCACGGGGCTTCCCTGGGTCTCGGGGCGGGCATTGATCAGTGTCGGAATGTCGGCGTGCAGCACGAGAGCGCCGAGCAGCCCGAGCGTGTTCAGCACCGCGTGCAGCAGCACCGCCAGCTCGATGCCGCCGGTGCGCCACACGAGAATCGCGAGGGATGCGCCGAGCACCACGTACCAGGTGAGGAAGTACGGGTCGAGGGTGCCGTGCGACAGAGCGAAGACGACGCTCGTGATCGCAACGCCGATCACGAGCCCCACCGTGGGGTTGCGCGTCCAGCTGCCGATCACGCGGAACATCAGGCCGCGGTAGGCGTACTCTTCGGCGGCAGCGGCAAGGGGCACCAGCAGCACGATGGTGAGCAGGTAGGCGACGAGGTCGACCGTCGTCCACGCGATGCGCTCAACCGGCCCCGTCAGCGCGAGCGTGACGGTGACCGCCCAGAGCGGTGCCAGTACGAGCAGTCCGCGCCCGAGCATCCCGAATCGGAATCGTTGCGCGACCGAGTGCAGCGAGGGGGCGCGCACGCCGTAGAGCACGCGCTGAATGACCATGCTCCACGGAATCAACAGCCCGAGGCCGAGCATTGCCGCCGCGAAATTCACGGGCGTGTAGCCGTCGCGACCCAGGTATTCGGCATCGATGAAATCGGCCACGTCGCGCAGGCCAACCGCGAAGCCGATGAGCCCGGCGGCCAGCAGCGCGATGGCGAGAATGCCCCGGAGGATGCGCCGCTTCTCGCCCGCGAAGACCCGGTGGTACTCGACGCGTCGCGGCACGGCGCGGTCAGCGGCGCTCGGGGTGTCGTCGCGCCCGAGCCACGGGGTGCGGGCAGTGGTCGTGGCGGCGGTGGTCATGGTGTCTCCTGTCTGTCGAAGGTGGTCGTGGTGGTGGTGGATGTCGTGGTTACGTCGCGAACTCGTCGAGCCAGGTCGAACGCAGGCGGAGGGCGCGTTCGACACCGCCGAGCACGGCGCCCGCCCCGACGGCGATGCCGATTTCCAGCGGGATGCGCACCGGCCGGTCGATCACGCCGATCGCGTCGACAACCGCCGGGATTCGCGACAGCTGCATGACGAGCTCGTAGCCGCCGACGGCGACGCCGATCAGCACGGCGGCGAGGGCGAGGGCTCCGATGAGTCGGCTCGCGGCCGGGTGGTCGCGGTCGAAGCGGGCGCGGCGACCCTCGGCCGAGGCGGGCAGCGGGGTCAGCACGTGCGCGCCGGCACGATTGCCGTCGGGCACGAAGTGGCAGCGGCGCAGTCCGATTGAGTTGACGGCGACCTCGATCGCGCCGCCCTCAACGGGAAACGCCGTGGGCAGTTTCGAGACGGCCGCGAGAGCCCCGTCTCGATACAAGCGGGCCCGCACGGCGCCGTCGGTGCGGTCACCCATGTGCCGCACATCGACGGTGTATCGGGCAGCTCGGCCCGGGGCCGCGGGCAGTTCGAACACCGAGCGTCCGAGCAGCTGCCACCAGCGAAAAGGGGGCAGGGGGCTGCCGTCGCCGGCCTTCGCCCATCGGGAATTGATGCGCTGCATCCAGCGGGCCACGAGGGATTCCTTTCGCAAAAGTAGTACAGTGTGATAGTTGGTGTGCCCTAAAGTAGCACACCGTACTAGAACGTGTACAGGAGCCCCCATGACCCCCCGCACACCCGCCCCCGAACTGCGCGAGCGCATCCTTGCCGCCGCCGCGGCGATGCTCGCCGAAAATCCGACGGCGCGCCTCAGCGTTCGCGCCGTCGCGCAGCGCGCAGACATCAGCACCGGCTCGTTGCGCCACGTGTTTCCGACCCAGCGCGAGCTGATCGACGCCGTCGTCGCCGCCATCGCGGCCCTCGAAGGCGCACAGCAGCCTGACGAGGCCCTCAGCGACACCAGTCGCCCGGCGGTCGATCGACTGATCGAGCAGCTCCGCGGCGTGCTCGCCACGAGCCTGAGCGGCGACGGCGCCCGCGAGCAGTTGCGCGCGGCGCTGGCTTCCCCTGAAACCCCAAGCGCCGACGACGACAGCGCGCCCACCCTCGCTCTCGAGCGACTCGCGCTGCACCAGATCGCTGGCTGGATCACTGCCCTGCGGCACGAAACCGCTGGCGACGCGACCCCCGACTTCGCGTGCACCCCTGAGGAAGCGGCGCGTTTTCTTTCCACCGTTGTGAGCGGTCTGGTCACCGACCACCTGATTCCGGGAAGTCTGTCGCGCATGGCCTTCACCGACAGCACCCTGCGCATCGCCGCGACCGCGGTGCTCGCGCCCCGGGCGTGACGATGCGGCTGCACGCCCGCTCGGCAACGCTCGCCGCGACGATGATCGTCACGCTCGCGGCCGGCGGATGCGCGCCCACCGACGCGCCCGCTCCCCCGCCCCCGGCCGCCTCCTCACCCACCCCCGGGTCCAGCGCGCCGCAGGGCGGTGAGGCTTCGGGCGGTCAGGCGGTCGTCGTCGACGATGAGCTCTCAGCACTCGAGGCGGCGTACGACGCCCGCGTGGGCGTGTACGCGCACGACACCGGCTCAGGCGACCGCGTCGCCTACCGCGCCGACGAGCGCTTCGCCTACGCCTCGTCGATCAAGGCGGTTCTCGCCGCCGCGATCCTGCAGGAGGTCGACGACCTCGACCGCGTCATCTCCTACGGCGCGGATGCTCTGGTCGCGAATTCTCCGGAAACGGAGGCGAATCTCGCGACAGGCATGAGCATCCGGGATCTGGCAGAGGCGGCGGTGCGCGTCAGCGACAACGCCGCGACGAACCTGCTGCTCGCCGAGCTCGGCGGGCCGGCTGCCTTCGGTGAGCTGCTCGCCGCCCTCGGTGACACGACGACTGAGCCCGCCCGCACCGAGCCCGCGCTGAACGAAGCCACGCCCGGCGACACGCGCGACACGAGCACGCCCCGCGCCCTCGCCGAGACGCTACGCAGCTACGCCCTTGGCGACGCATTGCCCGACGGCCGCCGCGCCCTGCTGATCAACTGGATGACCGGCAACGCCACCGGCGACACCCTGATTCGGGCGGGGGCCCCTTCGGATGCGGTGGTCGCCGACAAGTCGGGCGCCGGCGGCTACGGCACGCGCAACGACATCGCCGTCGTGTGGCCCGCCGAGGGCGATCCGATCGTCATCGCGGTGCTGAGCTCACGGGCCGAGAAGGGCGCCGAGCGCGACGACCAGCTGGTTGCCGACGCGGCCGCCGTCGCACTCGATGCGCTCGAGGGGGTCCGGCAATGAGCTGGAGCACGCGCGAGCTCGCCGAACTGGCGGGCACCACCGTCAACACGGTGCGGCACTACCACCAGCTCGGGCTGCTGGCCGAGCCCGAACGCCTGAGCAACGGATACAAGCAGTACGGCGTCGCCCACCTGCTGACCCTGCTGCGCATTCGCCGACTGGTCGACCTGGGGGTTCCGCTGTCGCGGGTGGCGAGCATGCTCGAGGGCGACGACGTGACCGAGGCGACACTCGACGAGATTGACGCTGAACTTGAGCGGAACATCGAGCGCCTCACTCGCGCGCGCGAGCAGCTCGCCACCATTCGGCGTGAACAGGCAGCTCCCGACACGCCCGCCGGCTTCGAGAAGGTGGCGTCGCGCCTGTCGGTGACCGACACCGAGATGGTGCGCGTGTATTCGCGCTTCTACAGCGACGACGCCCTGGCCGACCTGGCCGAGACGATCGAGATGTCCGACGACGAGCTCGATGCCGAGGTCGACGCCTTGCCGGAAGACGCCGACGAGGCGACGATCGACGCACTCGCCACGCGCTACGCCCCGGTGATCGCGCAGCAGTACCTCACCTACCCCTGGCTTCGCGACCCCCGCGCGGGGCTGCGCTCTGGCTCGGCGGAGGATCAGATGGCGCTCGCGATGAGCGCGGCAACGCTCTACAACGCCGCCCAGCTCGAGGTGTTTACCCGCGCAATACAGCTCGCCCATCGCCTGGTCGACGCGCGATCAGATGAGGCCCAGCAGCGAGGCGGCGCCGAAGGAGGCGGCGGCAACGAGTGAGGTCCAGAGCACGATCGCGACGATCTGCCACAGCATGACCCAGCCGCGGCTGACGCCGGAGCCGACGAGGAACGCGGCGGTCAGGTGGGTTGGCAGCGCGATCGGGGCAAGGATGCTCGCCCCGGGAACGCCGAAACGCACGACCCACTTCGCGATCTTCTTGCGCCCCTTTTCTTTGCGGCTCTCGGGCCGGGTCTCGGGTGACGACGCATCAGGGCTGACGTCACCGCTGTTGCCGGAACGGTCAGCGCCGCGCTGCGCGACGACGGCGCTGCGTACACGCGACGTCAGCAGGACGACGCCGGCGACGGCGAGCACGTTGCCCACGATGGCGGCGATCGTCGCGACGATGGGGTTGATGCCGACGAGGATTCCGATGGCGACCGAGCCTTCGCCCTCGACATACGGAATCATGCCGACGAGTCCGATCATGAGCGGCTGAACGAGCTCGGGCAGGCCGGCAACAAAGTCTTGTATGGCGGCGTAGGGGCTTGATGACATGGCGATGACCTCTCTTCTGACAGGCGGACGTTTTGTCCGATAGCGGCAGTGAAAACCGTGTGGTCACCACAGGGTCAAGGCACCTGGGAAATGTCATCCCTGAGGGGGAGGGCGCCTGACGGTCGCATCGCCCACACGCCCGATGCGCGCCCGATGATGGGCTTCCTAGCGTTGACGCATGACCCGTGCCTCGTCGTTACCCGACCGACCGTCGCTCTCTCCCGCACCCCCGCGACCCGGCTGGCCCGAGCTTGCGGTCGGCGCGGTCGCCTACCTGCTGTCGATCGTGGTCGTGCGCGCCACGCTTCCGCTCGTGGACGACGAGGTCACCCTCGGCCTCCTGGGGCTCTTCGTGTCAGGAACGATTGGCCTCGCCGCGTTTGTTGCCGCATTCGCGATTCGGGTGCGCTCGCTCGCGGCCTTCGGCGTGCGGCGCACCGAGCCGCGCAAGATTCTGGCCGGCGCCGCCCTCGGCCTCGTCGCGTACCTCCTCGGCGTTGTGGTCTCGATCATCTACGTGAGCCTCAGCGGAGACGCGCAAAACGTGCAGGCGAGCTATCAGGCGGCCGCCGCAGGCGGCTGGCTGCCCCTTGCGCTGGCGCTCGTCGCTGGGGCGCTGCTGACCCCGCTCGGCGAAGAGCTGTTCTTCCGGGGTGTGGTTGCACACGTGTTGCTCTCGAAGTTCGGCGCGTGGGTAGGCGTCATCGCCAGCGCCGCGGTCTTCGCCGTCGCCCACGGCATCAACCCCGTCCTGCCCGTGGCGTTCGTCGTGGGAGTACTGACCGCGCTGATCTATCGGTGGAGCGGCTCGATCTGGCCCGGGGTCGCCCTACACGCCATGAACAACGGCGTCGCGCTGCTCGTCCCCGTCGTCGTTGGCCTCTCGGTGGAGTAGCGACTCTCCTGACTGCCCGACCGTCGTACCGCGGGCCGACTGTTAGCCGGCAACAGATCGGTCCACAGGCTGATGTGCGCCGCGCAGCCGCTCCGTAGCGTTGACCGCGTCACACACACGAAGGGAATCTCACGATGATTGAGGCACACGACCTCACCAAACGGTTCGGCAGCAA
>DASSWY010000268.1:0-2045 GCA_035704325.1 Microcella sp.
GCGGGTACTCGAGAACCCCACGCCGCACCTGCGCCGCCTCGGTCTCGCCGCAGGCCTCGGCATCACGATCTCGGTGCTCGGCGCCCTGCCCATGGCGCTCGCCCTTCTCGGCGTCATCGAGCTCTCGATCTGGACCGAGCCGCTGGCCGCCATGCTGCACGGCACGACCGGCGTCATCGGCGCGGTGGGATACGTCTCGCTCATCGCGATCCTCGCCGGTCGTCGCGAGACGCCCGGCCCGATCGCTCGCATCTTTGCCGCTCTCGGCCAGCGTTCCCTCAGCGGTTACCTCACTCAGTCGGTCGTGTTCGTGATCGTGTTCGCGCCGTACACGCTTGGGCTCGGCGGCGAGCTCGGCATCGCCGAGGCGAGTCAGATCGCGGTGATCACCTGGCTCGGCACGCTGATCGTGGCGAACATCCTGGCCGCGGTCGACAAGCCGGGCCCGGCCGAGTGGCTCTTGCGCAGGCTCGTCTACCGCTCACGCCGGCACGTCACCGTTTCGAGCCCAGACGGTTCGACGGCACCATCTGCGCACGCATCGTGACCTTTCGCGAGGATGCCGCCCTCCACGATCGCGCTCGACGCCTTCTCGGGGCACGGCATACCGTATGGGCGGCAGCGACCGTCTCGGGCGAGGAGGTTCGGATCGCCGTCCACGGAACCACGCGGGACGGCGACTTCGAAATCGGGTCCGTCTCGAAGGCGGTCACCGGGCTCCTCTATGCCGACGCCGTCGCACGAGGGGAGATCACCGGTGAGACACGTCTCGGCGACCTCTTGCCCCTCGGCAATGCGGGGGCGGCCGATGTGACGTTGGGCTCGCTCGCCGTTCACCGCTCCGGGCTTCCCCGCCTTCCCTCATCAGCTGACTCGTGGCGGAAGACGGTCGCGTTGTGGCGACACGGCACGAACCCGTATGGCGAGAGCTTGGCCGAACTCGTCGAGCAAGCACGGCGCGCGCAGCCCGGCGCGCCGCGACCGCTCTACTCGAACTTCGGCTTCGAGTTACTCGGCCACGCCATCGCCGCGGCGGCGCAGCTGTCATACGCCGAGCTGGTCGCCTCGCGCCTCACGAATCCGCTGGGGATGCACGGCAGCTATGTGCCGTCGAACGCCCACGAATTGCGGGGTACGGCCGTCGTCGGGACGAGCCGACGCGGAAAGCCGCGCGAACCCTGGACGGGCGAAGCACTTGCGCCCGCGGGCGGCATTCGGGCCACCATCGACGACATGGCGACCATGGTGTCGTCGATTCTCAGCGGCAACGCCCCCGGGCTGGGGGCTCTCGATCCGGTCGAAACGCTGGCCGGCGTGACCCGCATCGGTGCGGCCTGGCTGACGACACCTGTCCGTGGCCGCACGGTCACGTGGCACAACGGGGGTACGGGCGGGTTCCGCTCGTGGATCGGCATCGATCGGGCTGCTGTCACCGGGGCGGTCGTGATGACGGCGACGTCGCGGTCAGTTGACCGATGCGGCTTCGAACTCGTGAAGGACCTCGACGCGCGCTAATCGAGAGGCGCACCCCGCCGCGGCTACACCCAACTCGGAAGCCAGTACCGCCAGCTGAGTTGATCGATCGGCAACGGTAGGCCCATCCACAGCGGCAGGAAGAACGCGCTCACCGCGATCGCGATCACTCCGAGCGCGATGACCGCCACGCGCCCGCCCCGCTCGAGAATTCCGCCGACGATCATCGTCAGCCCGATCACCAAGAACGGCACGAGCACGATCGTGTAGAAGAAGAACATCGTGCGCTCGGGGTAGAGCAGCCACGGCAGCCAGCCAGCGGCGACGCCCGTCAGCACGATCGCGGCGGCGAGGCCGTCGTGAGCGCGATGGATGCGCGTGCGGGCGAACGCGCATCCGATCGCGATCAAAATGATCGCCGCCCACGCGAGCCACCAGATCAGCGGATTCGGAATGCCGCTGATTGCGACCGCCGTGCCGTCGTCGAATGCCTCGTAGTGCATATAGGTGGGCCGGCTCAGCAGCGGCCAGAGCGCCGCCGGCGCTTCGTACGAGTGCTCGCTGGTGACGCC
>DASSWY010000282.1:0-2035 GCA_035704325.1 Microcella sp.
CGGCGCGGGAGGCAGCGTGGCCGCGCTACCAGCGCGACCCGTTCGCCTCAGCGAGCTCGTCGGCCCGACCGTTCGTGATGCCGGTCGGGCGCGCGGTCTTCGGCTCGAGCGGCAGAAGCGTGCGCAGACCCACGTTCTCGATCGGGTCGAGCACCGAGTGCTGGGTGCAGGCCGGCACCAGCTCACCCGTCTCGGGGTGCGACATCGCGTACATGCACGCGCCGAGTCGCTCTTGCGTCTCGCGAATCTTCGGGTCGTCGGCGACCTTGCCCTCCTTCATGAGGGCCCACGCCGGCTTCACCTGCTCGGCGTCCATGAAGTTGTGCACCACGAAGGTCTTGAACGACACCTTGCCGGCGCGGGCGGCGCGCAGCACGCGGCGGAGGCCTCCGGCACGCTTCAGGATGCGCATCATCAGCCCCGCAAGCTTCGGCAGGTCGCCGGGGTGGCGGGCAATGGCGCGGATCACCTTGACGGTGAGGGCCCAGCGGGGAATGTCGCCGAAGATCATGCCGCCATGGTGGGCGAGGAAACGGTCGCGGGCCGCGATGTCTTTCGGCTCTGCCGCATCGAGCACGGTGGCGAAAACGCCGTCGACCATGACCCCGACCGTGTGGCGGTTGCAGCGCGGGTCGCCGAACTGCACGGCCTCGTGCGGCAACTTCTGGCCGGCGCCAGCCTCGATGCGCTCCCACACCTTGTCGATCGTGACCTCTTGGAAGTCTTCCTTCCAGCGGCGGTCGTCGCCGATGAAGGCGGCCGGCTGGAACGACATCATGTCGTAGCGCATGCCCAGCACGTCGCGCGTGACCTGCTCGACCTCATCGAGATTCGTCGGGGTGACCGTCATGTTGTGGGCGAGGTACGACTTGACGCCCGTCTGCTTCTTCAGGTCGAGGAACATGTCGGCGAACTTCTCGCGGAACGGGTTCAGCTCAGCCTCGCTGCGCGGGCGCACGGCGCCGCGGCGGCCGCGCATGAGCGAGTCGAAGTGCGCGGCGAACGAGACCTTGTCGAAGGCGGGCTTGCCGTCGTCATCGAGCACGACCTCGAGCAGGTAGTCGTAATCGAAGTCACCGTGCGTCATCGACATGGGCTCGCGGCCGACGGCGCGCATGGCCTTCAGCGTCTCGCGGTGGGCGGCGGCGGGCAGCAGGCTCACCTCGCCGCCGATCAGCTGGGCGTGGGCACGGGGGCCGCGAATCTGGCGCAGCAGACCCATCTGCTTGGTCACCTCGGTAACCGTGTGGTCGCCATCGATGCGCACCTTGTTGGCGTCAGCCGAGTGGTAGCAGGGCGAGCAAGTCAGGTTGCACTTCGGGAACACCCCGTGGGTGCCCTCACAGCCGACTGCGCAGCGGCCGAGCAGCTGCTCGGGCGTCTTCGCGTGTTTGGGCAACTCGGCCCACCGCTTGTCGAGTGCGGCCCGCGTGTCGGGGTGGATGGGCCGCGTAGCGAGTTCGATCTGGCGGATGGCGGTCGACAGCGACATTCAAGTCCCCTGCTCTGGGCCGCCACCGACGGTGGGGCGGCCTGCGGTCAGTGTATGCAGGGGTTCTTCGGAGCGGTACGCCGACACGTTTGGTCACGGCGGCTCATCAGCGCGTCGCGTGCCAGCGGCCGACCCGCGGCCGCGGCATGGGTGCTACGCGGGCGGCGGCAGGATATTGCGGCGCAGCCACGACAGCGGGTCGACGTGCGAGCCGCCCACCAGCACCTCGAAGTGCAGGTGGGGCGCGGTCGAGGTGCCACTGTTGCCCGTCTGCGCGATGACCTGGCCCACCTCGACGGTCTGCCCCGGCACGACCGACACGCCGCCGGGCACCAGGTGCGCATACACCGTGGTGATCTGGCGGCCATCGATCACGTGCTCGAGGATGACGTGCTGGCCCCAGCCGCTGCCGTGGTTGGCGACCGTCCGAACCACGCCGTCGGCGACGGCAAACGCCGGCTCGCCGTAACCGGGGAAGAGGTCGGCGCCGAGGTGATTCGTCGAGCATCCGGCACACACGTTGCCGCGGTAGCCGAAGCCGTC
>DASSWY010000356.1:0-5597 GCA_035704325.1 Microcella sp.
GAGAGCCGCGTCATCGACAAAGACGGATTCGAACGAGACGGGGAGGTGAAGCGATGAGCGTTCTCGGTGTCGCCGGCGAAGAACGCGACAACTACACGAAAGACGAGTCGCGCCAGATTCGCCAACGCTCACTGCGCCTGCTCGGCTCGCTGCTGCGCCCCGTGCGCGGCCGCATCGTGTTCGCGATGGTCGTCGTCGTGTTCTCGACGGCGCTGCAGGTTGCGGGCCCGGCGCTGATCGCGCTCGGCATCGAACGGGGCTTGCCGGCCGTCGCCAACAACGGCGATTGGATGCCCATCGCCCTCATCGTCGTCGGTTTCGTTTTCGCCGCCCTCGTCGGCGCCGCAACAATCGCCTGGTACCAGGTGATGAGCGCGCGCATCAGTCAGGCGATTTTGCTCGACCTGCGCAAGCGCGTCTTCCTGCACACACAGAACCTGAGCCTCGAGTTCCACGAGTCGTACACCTCGGGCCGCATCATCTCGCGCCAGACGAGCGACCTCGACTCCATTCGCGAGCTGCTCGACTCGGGCATCAACCAGCTCGTGTCTGGCCTGCTCTACATGGGGTTCACGGCGGGCGCGCTGATTTTGCTCGACGCCCCGAGTGGGCTCGTGCTGGCGGCGGCGCTGATTCCGCTGCTGATGCTGACGCGCTGGTTCCAGGTGCGCTCGCAGAAGATGTTCCGCCTGACGCGCGTGGCGTCCGCGCGCCTGATCGTGCACTTCGTCGAGACGATGACGGGCATCCGTGCTGTGAAGGCGTTCCGCAAAGAGCCGCGCAACGCGCGCGAGTTCGGCGACCACGTCGAGCAGTACCGGCACGCCAACGCTCGCGTGATCCAGTTGTTCGGCATCTTCGACCCGGGCCTCGTGCTCATCGGCAACGTCGCGGTTGCGGGCGCCCTGCTGTGGGGGGCCTTCCGCGTCGTCGACGGCTCGCTCGAGATCGGCTTCCTCATCGCGGTGCTGTTGTACGTGCGCAACTTCTTCGGTCCGGCCGAAGAGATGGCCATGTTCTACAACTCGTACCAGTCGGCCGCGGCCGCGCTCGAAAAGATTTCGGGCGTGCTGGAAGAGTCGCCGTCGGTGCCCGACCCCACCACCCCGATTGACCTCTGGCAGGCGAAGGGCAACGTGCGCTTCGAGAGCGTGCGCTTCGCCTACAACGACGACACGGTGGTGCTGCCCGACTTCGACCTCGACATTCCGGCCGGGCAGACGATCGCGCTGGTCGGCACGACGGGGGCCGGCAAGTCGACGCTTGCGAAGCTCATCGCCCGCTTCTACGACCCGAGCGAGGGACGCGTGACGCTCGACGGCGTCGACCTGCGGAAGCTGCACCCGAAAGACCTGCGCCGCGCGATCGTCATGGTCACGCAGGAGGCGTACCTGTTCTCGGGCACCGTCGCCGACAACATCGCGCTCGGCAAGCCCGACGCCACGCGCGACGAGGTCGAGGCCGCCGCCCGCGCGGTCGGCGCGCACGAGTTCATCACGTCGCTTCCGAACGGCTACGAGACCGACGTGAACAAGCGCGGCGGGCGCGTGTCGGCGGGGCAGCGCCAGCTGATCTCGTTCGCGCGGGCGTTCTTGGCGAACCCGACGGTGTTGATCCTCGATGAGGCCACGGCGTCGCTCGACATTCCGAGCGAGCGCCTGGTTCAGGAGGCGCTGCAGACCCTGCTCGCCGACCGCACCGCGGTCATCATCGCGCACCGTCTGTCGACGGTGGCGATCGCTGACCGGGTGCTCGTCATGGAGCACGGCCGCATCATCGAAGACGGCAGCCCCGCCGAGCTCATTGCCGGGGCGGGCAAGTTCGCGCAGCTGCACGCCGCCTGGCGCGAGTCGCTCGTCTAGCGCTCGACGGCGCCGACGTGCAGGGCCACGAAGCCGCGGCCCGGCACCTCGGCGGTGAAGCGCCCGGCGTCATCGACCTCGACGGTCGTGCCCGACAGCACATCGGTGTACGTGCCCGCCCGCAGCGACGTGTCAAACGTGCTCGTGAGCGCGAGCGGCCCGGCGTTGAACGCGATATACCCGTACTGGCCGCGACCGAATCCCGAGAGCGCCCGCAGCTCGCCGTCGAAGCGCACGCTGTCGGTGAGGGGAGCATCGCCGACCGCCGAGCGGAAGGCGAGCATGCCCGCCACGCCCGTCCAGCGGTGCGGGCACACCCATTCGCCAGGTTCGTAGCGCGGCTGCGGCCCGTCGTTCGCGAACTCGCACGAGGCGTCGACGACGCGACCGTCACTCTGCAGCGGGGGCGCAGCATCCCGCCCTTCGAAGGCGTAGCCGCTCATGAGCTGGGGCGTGCCGTACGGGTGCGCGAGCAGGAAGGCGAGCGCGAGCAGATAGCGATCGCCGTCCTTGTACGAGAGGGTCTCGCCGTTGCGCTCGGTGTCGTGGTTGTCGACGAACGAGATGGCGAGCTCGCTCGGCACCGAGCCGCCGTCTGGGCCGAACACGACGTCGGGGTTGAGCGCCCCCGAGTCGACCATGCTCTTCACCGTGCGCGCGTAGAGGAACTCCCACGAGGGCCCGTTGTCGAGGTAGTCCTCGGGCTGAATTGGCTCTCCGGATGCCCGAATCACCTCCTGATACACGCGCACGTCGTCAGGTAACCCCGCCGTGATCGCGGCGATGTCGGCGGGCTCCATGTGCTTCGCCGCGTCGATGCGGAACCCCGCCACCCCGAGCGACAGCAGCTCGTCGAGGTAGGCGCGCAGGCCCTCGCGCACGCGCTCGGTGCCGGTTGCGAGGTCGGCGAGGTTCACGAGCTCGCAGTAGCGCACCTCGTCGGCGTTGCGGTAGTCGATGATGTCGCCGGTCGGCGACTCATCGCAGGAATGGAAGTCGTCGGGCCCCCAAATGCCGGGGTAGGCGTAGTGCTCGTAGCCGCTGCCCGCCCAGCCGACGCCCGCCGTGCCGAGCCCCGTCATGTGGTTGACGACGGCGTCGGCCACGATGTTGACGTCGTGCTCGGCGCACGTCGAGACCATGGCGGCGAATTCGTCGCGCGTGCCGAGTCGCGACTCGATTCGGTAGCTCACGGGCTGGTAGTGCACCCACCACTCGTCGCGCACCACGTGCTCTTGGGGCGGGCTCGTCAGCACCCAGTCGATGCCTGCCTCGCCGAGGTACTCGCACTCGTCGGCGATCGCGTTCCAGGTCCACTGAAACATCAGGATGCCCGCATCGCGCGTGCCCTGCGGCTGCGGCGCCGTCGTGGCCGGGGTGCACCCGGCGAGCAGGGCGATCGAGGTGACGAGGGCGATTCCGGCGGCGGCAACTCTGCGGCCCGCGCGGTGTGCAAGCGCTTGCATTCGTTCAGTCTAGGTCAGGCTCCCAGCGTGCGCGAGAGAGATCGACGCGTACGTCGAGCGGGTCGGCGCCCGCGTGTGCGGAGGCGGCCGTGAGCGGCGTTCCCTCCCTGCGGTATTCGGTGACAGCATCCGCCTCGTGACCGGCCGGAGGCCGACCGTCGGCACGGATCACGCGCCACCAGGCGACCGAGCCGCCGTGCTCGGCCATGACGCGGCCGACGGCGCGCGCCCCGCGCGAGCCGAGCGTCGCGGCCACGTCGCCGTAACTCATGACGCGTGCCGGCGGAATGAGCTCGACGACGCTCAGTACTGCGCCCGCGAAATCAAGCTGCTCGTTCAGATGGCGAGCTTGCCGATGATCTCGCCGTACTCGGTCTCGCCGACCTCGACGAAGCCGATGCGGCGGAAGAACTCGCCGGGGCCGTCGTCGCCGGTCTCCCAGATCACGTGCAAAGTCTCGAAGCCGCGGGTGCGGGCCTCGTTGGCGAGCTCGCGCACGGCGAAGCGGCCGACACCGCGGCCCTGCGCGCCGGCATCGACGTTGATGCGCCACACGCACGAGCGGAACTCTTCGCGCGGGTTGTCGGGGTCAAAGTTGCCGCGCACGAAGCCGACGACTTCGTCGCCGTCGAGCACGACGCGCGCCCACGTGGTGGTGGGGTTCAAGTACGCGTCATTGGCCGAGTACGACACGGGCGTCACGTACTGTTCCTGCCCGGGCCGCAGCGTCAGGCCGTTCGCAGCCACGATGGTTTTTGCCGACAGCTCTTCTACGCGCAAGTCACCCATGGCCCCCAGGGTAGAGGACGGCAATGTCTGCCGCGTGAACAGTTATCTCGATGTCGAGACAAATCGGGGGACGCGGTAGGCTGAACACGGCGCGCATCCGCGCCCTCGGCCGCTTCGCGGCCCCGCCTGCCGCGCATCCCTCGCCGCGGGCGCCACCGACGTGCGACAGACCCAACCGAAAGGCCCCGCATGGAGAAGATCAAGGTCGAAGGCACCGTCGTCGAACTCGACGGCGATGAGATGACCCGCATCATTTGGCAGTTCATCAAGGACCGCCTGATCCACCCCTACCTCGACGTCACGCTCGAGTACTACGACCTCGGCATTCAGCACCGCGACGAGACCGACGACCAGGTCACGATCGACGCGGCCCACGCCATCCAGAAGCACGGTGTCGGCGTGAAGTGCGCGACGATCACCCCCGACGAGGCGCGCGTCGAAGAGTTCGGCCTGAAGAAGATGTGGCGCAGCCCGAACGGCACGATCCGCAACATTCTCGGCGGCGTGATCTTCCGCGAGCCGATCATCATCTCGAACATCCCGCGCCTCGTGCCGGGCTGGAACAAGCCGATCATCATCGGCCGTCACGCGTTCGGCGACCAGTACCGCGCCACCGACTTCCTGTTCAAGGGCGAGGGCACGCTCACCGTCGAGTTCACCCCGAAAGACGGCGGCGAGCCGCAGAAGTTCGAGGTCTACCAGTCGCCCGGCGACGGCATCGCCCAGGTGCAGTACAACCTCGACGCGTCGATCATCGACTTCGCCCGCGCTTCGCTGAACTACGGCCTCTCGCGCGGCTACCCGGTCTACCTCTCGACAAAGAACACCATCCTGAAGGCCTACGACGGCCGCTTCAAGGACCTCTTCCAAGAGATCTACGAGACCGAGTTCAAAGACACGTTCGAGGCCGCCGGCATCACCTACGAGCACCGCCTCATCGACGACATGGTCGCCAGCGCCATGAAGTGGGAGGGCGGCTACGTCTGGGCCTGCAAGAACTACGACGGTGACGTGCAGTCCGACACGGTCGCGCAGGGCTTCGGCTCGCTCGGCCTCATGACCAGCGTGCTGACGACCCCCGACGGCAAGATCGTCGAGGCCGAGGCCGCCCACGGCACGGTGACCCGTCACTACCGCCAGCACCAGCAGGGCAAGCCCACGTCGACAAACCCGATCGCCTCGATCTTCGCGTGGACCCGCGGCCTCATGCACCGTGGCAAGCTCGACGACAACCAGGCCCTCATCGAGTTCGCCGAGACGCTGGAAGACGTCGTCATCAAGACGGTCGAGAGCGGCAAGATGACGAAGGACCTCGCGCTGCTCGTCAGCCCCGACCAGGAGTGGCTGACCACCGAGGACTTCCTCGCGGCCCTCGACGAGAACCTGAAGGCTCGTCTCGGCGCGTAGTCGCTGATCGCGTCGCGATTCATCGCGAACAGACGGATGCCCGTGGTGCGAACCACGGGCATCCGGTCGTTAA
>DASSWY010000111.1:0-10263 GCA_035704325.1 Microcella sp.
TCCCGCACGGCGGCGGAGGCCCCGGCGTCGGCCCGGTGGCCGCGAAGGCGCACCTGGCCGAGTTCCTTCCCGGCCACCCGCTGGCGCAGATGCACCAGCACCCCCCGTTCGACCTCGAAACCGGCGCGGTCGGCGCCGTCGAGCATCGCGGAGCACCCGTTTCGGCAGCGCCCTACGGCTCGGCCAGCATCCTGCCGATCTCGTGGGCCTACGCGCGCCTCATGGGTGCCGACGGCCTCCGCGAGGCGACCGCCAGCGCCGTGCTCGCGGCCAACTACGTCGCCTTCCGGCTGCGCGAGCACTACCCGGTGCTCTACGCGGGCGAGAATGGCCTCGTCGCGCACGAGTGCATCCTCGACCTGCGGCCGCTCCGCGAGCAGACCGGTGTCACAGTCGACGATGTCGCGAAGCGCCTCATCGACTACGGCTTCCACGCCCCGACCATGTCGTTTCCCGTCGCGGGCACGCTCATGGTCGAGCCGACCGAGTCGGAAGACCTGGCCGAGCTTGAGCGCTTCGTGCAGGCGATGATCGCGATCCGCCACGAGGCCGACGCGGTTGCGCGCGGCGAGTGGCCGGCCGAGGACAACCCGCTCGTGAACGCCCCGCACACGGCCGAGAGCGCCATCGCCGGCGAGTGGACCCACCCCTACAGCCGCGAGGTGGCCGTCTACCCGGCATCACTCATCGACGGCGACGAGGCTACGGCAGGCTCGGGCGGTCTCGGCGCAACTCGGGCCGACAAGTACTGGCCGCCGGTGCGCCGCGTGGACCAGGCCTACGGCGACCGCAACCTCGTGTGCGCCTGCCCGCCGATTGAGGCGTTCGCCTAGCGGCGACCGCCTCAATCGGCGTCCGGCAGCGTTGATGTGCGCGCCTGCGGCGCGACTGAGGCCTTCGCGTAGGACGAGTCGCGCCTACGAGGCGGCGTCGTCGCGAACCGCGCCGGCGTCGCCTCGCGCGTCGAGCATCCGCAATTGCTCCTGGATGCGCGCCGCGCTCTGAAAACGCACGCCGACGAGAGCGACGTGCTTCCATCGCAGCACGCCATCGGCGTCGATGAGGAAGATCGAGCGCCGCGTGCCGATGCCGAACATGTTCACGCCGTACTGCTCGACGACGTCGCCCTTCTCATCGGCCAGCAGCGGAAACGACAATCCCTGGCGAGCGGCGAACGATTCGTGGCTTGTCGCGTCTTGCCGACTGATGCCCCACACCTGGGCGCCCAGCGCTTCGAAGCCCGCGAGCTCTGACTGGTACGAGCAGAGCTGCGCGGTGCAGGCCGCCGAGTTGTCGGCCGGGTAGAACGCCAACACGACGGGCGCGCCGCGCATGTCGCGCAGAGAGAAGTGCCGGTGCTGTGCGGTGCCGTCAACGACGGTGACGCCGGGCAGCGTGAAGTCGGGGGCGGGGCGGCCAATCTCGAGGGCGGGCATCGATACAGCGTTACTCAGGCACCCCGAAGACCCCTGGGAACGTCGCCGCCGCCCAGGGGTATCCCACGAAGATCACAGCGTCGAGCACGGAGTGGGCGATCACGAGCGGCATCAGGCGCCCGTAGCGCTGGTACAGCCACCCGAAGATGATGCCCATGGCGACGTTGCCGAAAAATGCCCCGACCCCCTGATACAGGTGGTACGCGCCGCGCAGCAGAGCGCTGGTCAGAATGATCGTCCACGGCCCCCAGCCGAGGTCACGCAGCCGCGCGAACAGGTACCCCACGGCGATGACTTCCTCGAGGATTCCCGCGCGCAGTGCCGCGAGGATGAGCACGGGCACTGTCCACCAGTACGCACCGAGGTCAGTGGGGACGACGGTGACGGTCAGGCCCAACTCGCGCCCGCCAAGGTAGACGAACAGACCAGGAATGCCGATGAGTGCCGCGAGTCCGATTCCGTCGCGGGTGTCGCGCCACGGGCGCCGCCCATCGATTCCCAGCCGCGCGAGGTGAGGTCGCTCGGGGCGCCAGAGCAGGAAGATGACGAGCGCAACCGGAACAAGCGCCGCCGCGATGCCGAGCACCTGGTAGATCAGGTCGAACACCTCGCGCTGATCACGCGACACATTGATGGATGCCGTTTGCTCGCTCAAGGGGACGTCACGCGTCGCGCGGTTCACGATGGCGACGATCGAATACAGCGCACTCATGCCGAGTGACAGGCCGAGCACAATCACGATTTCGGCCCGCAGGCGACCGCGCCGGGCCGTATGGCTGGGGTCGGGGGAGTTTTCGCTCACCTCACCATTGTGAATCACGACGAGGTTCGCCTGTCGGGCGCCCCTGCTCATGTGAGCATGTCTACAACATTCGTAGATTGCCCCCGTGTCCCACGGGCGCGCGGACGCTCTTAGCACACCCCGAAACGAGGGTGTGCGCAATATTCGTGCGTGTCCAGTCGGTTGCGCGCACAAAATTCACGTTCTCCCCAACTTCCATTCAATCGCGTTACCGGTGTGTAACGAATGGCTCTAGGGTTTGGCCTGGGCATGTACCCCTCTTTAGGGTCATACCCAATAGGCGTAAGGGTGCGCTCGGAACGCACGCTTGCGGTCACTTGCACAGGAGGAAAACATCCCATGAGGACACTTCACCCCCGGAGGCGCCGCTTTGCTGTCGGCGTTGCGGGTCTCGGCGTCGCTGCACTGGCGCTGACGGCTTGCACCACGACGGCTGAGCCGGGCGACGACAACGGTGCCGAGGAGCCCACGACGGGCGGCACCATCACCATTGCCGAGGTCAACGAGCTTTCCGGCTTCAACGTCGCGACGCCCACCGGCAACGTCGACATCAACAACCAGGTCGCCTACTTCACGCAGTCGGGCTTCTTCTACCTCGACACCACCCCCGAGGTCGTCTATGACGAGAGCTTCGGTACCGTCGAGGTCGTCAGCGACGACCCGCTGACCGTCACCTACACGATCAACGAGGGCGTCACGTGGTCGGACGGCGAGCCGATCGACGCCGACGACATGATCCTCGCGTGGGCTGCCGCATCGGGCTACTACGACGACGCCACCTTCGACGACGCAGGTGAGGTCGTATCGGGCAACATCTACTTCACCCCGGCCGGCAGCACTGAGGGCATCAACCTGACCTCGTTCCCCGAGGTCGGCGAAGACGGCCGCTCGATCACGCTGACCTACTCGGAGCCCTTCGCTGACTGGACCCTTTTCCAGCCGACCGGCGTGCCCGCGCACGTGGTTGCCGAGCAGGCAGGCCTCGACCCCGAGGGTCTTGTCGAGTTCTTCCAGGGTCTCCCTGAGGGCGACGAGGCGAACCCCCAGGAGGCGAACCCTGAGCTGCGCGCTCTGGCCGACTTCTGGAACACGGGCTTCGACTTCGCGTCGCTGCCGAGCGACCCGTCGCTGTACCTCGCGTCGGGCCCGTACATCGTGAGCGAGTGGGACGCCGGCCAGTCGGTGACCCTCGAGCGCAACGAGGCGTACACCGGTGACCTCGTTCCCGCCTACGACCAGGTCGTCATCCGCTTCATTGCCGACGCCACCGCGCAGGTGCAGGCCCTCCAGAACGGTGAGGTCGACATCATCAACCCGCAGGCATCGGCCGACACGCTGGCCAGCCTCGAGGCGATCGGCAGCGCCACGGTCCTCACGGGCCCGACCGGCTCGTACGACCACATCGACCTCAACTTCGCGAGCGAGGTCTTCGCCGACCCCGCCATCCGTGAGGCCTTCCTCAAGACGGTCCCGCGCGAGCAGATCGTTGAGGCCCTCATTCGTCCGCTCGACCCCGAGGCAGTGGTGCTCAACTCGCAGACCCTCTTCCCCGGCGTCCCCGGCTACGAGGAGGCCATCGCGAACAACGGTTCGGCCGAGTTCGCCGAGGTTGACATCGAGGGCGCTCGCGAGCTGCTCAACGGCGCGACCCCGACCGTCCGCATCGCCTACAACAACGCCAACCCCAACCGTGTTGACGCGTTCCTCGCCATTCAGGCGAGTGCACAGGAAGCCGGCTTCATCATCGAAGACGGTGGCCTCGGCGCCGACGTCTGGGGTGCCGCGCTCGGTCAGCCCGACACGTGGGACGCGTTCATCTTCGGGTGGAGCACTGTGGGCGTCGGCGTCGTCGGCAACCCGCAGCTGTTCGGCACGAACGGTGGCGGTAACTTCGGCAGCTACTCGAACCCCGAGGTTGACGCCATCTGGGACGAGCTCGTCGTGACCTCCGACGCGGAGGCCCAGCTCGAGCTCATTCTCGAGGCCGAGAACCTCATCTGGGCAGACCACTTCGGTCTCCCGCTGTTCGTGCTGCCCGGCGTTATCGCGCACAGCGCGAACGTCGAGGGTGTTGAATACAACGCCTGGCAGACCGGACCGATCTGGAACTTCTGGGAGTGGACCCCGGCCTCCTGAGGTCGGTGATGATCACCCTTAAGTTCGATTGAGAACTGGCGGGGCGTAGAGAGCAACCCTCTCTGCGCCCCGTCGTCTCGCGCGACACCCCTGCCCATCGCCACACGCGATGCCAGGCACCACCCAGCGAGGACCACTGTGCAATGTTGAGCTTCATCCTGAGACGCGTTTTCGTCTCCTCTCTCTTGCTCCTCGGAGCGTCGTTCATCATGTATCTCCTGACAGCGGCGTCAGGTGATCCGCTCGCCGATCTCCGAGAGAGCCGCGAACCGAACCGCGAAGAATTGATCCGCATTCGGTCAGAACAACTCAATCTCGACGTACCCGCCCCTCTGCGGTACTTCCTCTGGCTGAGCGGCGCAGCGCGCTGTCTCATCCCCTTCGCGAACGCCTGCGACCTCGGCGTCAACGTTCGCAACCAGCCGGTCACCGACCTGCTGCCCATCGCGTTGGAATCGACGATCCAGCTGCTGACGGGCGCGACGCTTTTGGCGATCATCTTCGGCATTCTCATCGGCATCGTGTCGGCCCTGCGTCAGAACAGCGGGTTCGACATCAGCGTGACGTTCATTGTCTTCCTGCTTTTCTCGCTCCCGTCGTTCTTCTTCGCGGTGTTGCTGAAGGAGTTCATCGCGATCGGATTCAATGACTTCCTGGCTGATCCGAATATCCCGACCGCGGTGTTGATCGGTATCGGTGTCGTGAGCGGCATCATTTGGCAGAGTGTCGTCGCCGGTGACGCCCGGCGTCGCGCCACCGTGTTCGTTCTCTCGGCGCTCGCCACCTCCGGCGTATTTGCGCTGATGGATGCGATCGACTGGTTCCGGTTCCCCGGAATCGGGCCGGTTGCGCTGCCGCTGATCGCCCTCGGAATCGGCGTGCTGACCACGACGCTGTTTGCGGGTCTGCAAAGCCGGCGCGGCCTTGTTACCGGGCTCGTCGCGGCCGCCCTCTCGATCGCGACGTATTTCTCGGTGCAGGGTCTGTTCGACATCTCGACCGCCGGCACGATTTTCATCGTCGGCTCGGCGTTGACGGCAGCCGGTATCGCCGTGGGCTTCTTCGCGGGCGGTTTCGACCGCAACGTCCACATGCGCATCGGTGGGGTGACGGCGGCACTGTCGTTCATCGTGATCGTGATCGACCGCTTCATGCAGTCGTGGGATGCGTACTTCACCGACCGCGCCATCAATGGTCGGCCCATCGCGACGATTGGCTCAAGCACGCCGACGCTCGAAGGCGATATGTGGATCGAAGGCATTGACGTCTTCACCCACTTCTTGCTGCCAACGCTGGCGCTCGTTCTCATCTCCCTCGCGTCGTACACGCGTTACGTCCGTGCCGGGATGCTCGAGGTGCTGAACCAGGATTACATCCGCACCGCGCGTGCAAAGGGCCTAGGAGAACGCACCGTCGTGATGCGTCACGCATTCCGCAACTCGCTGATTCCGCTCGCCACGTTCATCCCCGTCGACATTGCTGCGGTTGTGGGTGGCGCGATCATCACCGAGCAGGTGTTCTCGATCAGCGGCATGGGCCAGCTGTTCATCCGCGCACTGAGCAACGTCGACCCCAACCCGGTGATGGCGTACTTCGTGATCGTCGCCGTGGTCGTGCTGATCGCCAACCTGATCGCCGACCTGTCCTACGCCGTTCTCGACCCGAGAGTGAAGGCCCCGCAGTGAGCACCGCACCTGAAAAGACGAAGAAGCAGTTGAAGGACGAGGTTGGCCTGAGCCAGTCCCGCCTCATCTTCCGCCGTTTCCTGCGGCACAAGATGGCGGTTGTGTCGGTCTTCGTGGTGATCTTCATCACCCTCCTGGCGTTCACGTCGATCGGCTTTGGCCCGATCCCCGGCTGGTGGCCGCTGACCTTCCAGCAGCTGAATCCGCCCGTCAACGGAGGACAGCCCACGTTGTCGCTCATTCCGCGCTGGGCGGGGGGCGAGGGTATTTCGCTCGGCGCTCACCCCTTCGGGCAAGACCGCATCGGCAAGGACAACTTTGCGCAGGTCATGCGCGGCATTCAGAACTCGATCACGGTCATGGTCATCGTGGCGACCATCGTCACCGTGCTCGGCACCGTCGTGGGCGGCATCGCGGGTTTCTACCGCGGCGTGGTCGATAACGTTCTGATGCGCATCACCGATCTATTCATCATCATCCCGACCCTCGTGATCGCCGCGGTTCTCGGTCAGATTGCCGGTGGCGCCGGCCTCGGCCTGGGTGTGGTGTTTCTCGCGGTGCTACTGGGCCTGTTCACCTGGATGGGCATGGCGCGACTGGTTCGGGCCGAGTTCTTGTCGCTCCGCGAACGAGAGTTCGTTGATGCCGCCAAGATGGCGGGCGCGAGCGATCGTCGCATCATCTTTAAGCACATCGTTCCCAATGCCATTGGCGTGATCATCGTGACGGCGACACTGGCGATGGCCGGTGCGGTCTTGCTCGAGGCGGCTCTGGGGTACCTGAACCTTGGGGTGCGCCCGCCGGACGTCTCGCTGGGCGGCCTGATCAGCCAAAACCAGAGTTCGTTCGTGACGCGACCCTGGCTGTTCTGGTGGCCGGGTGTATTCATCATTCTGCTGACCCTTGCGGTCAACTTCATCGGCGATGGCCTGCGTGACGCCTTCGACCCGCGCCAGGGCCGGTTCCGCCCGCGCCGACGCACGATTCTTTCCGGGCTGTTTGGTTTCCGGGTCAGCGGTTCGGGCCTGCGGCCGAGCGACCCCACCGACACCCCCGACGAAAAGCGTGCCCCGAAGGAAGCGCTCTAGGCGATGCGGGTGCTAGCCGAAAGCCAGCGCGACCCAGGTCGTGAACAGGCCGAGCGTGACGGCCATCGTCGCGATGTGCCAGGTGCGCGTCGCGGCGACCGCGTCCGCCTCGCCAATACGGATGCGCCCCTCATCGAGCAGTCGCTGCCAGCGCGCGCGCACGATGAGCGCGGCGTCGCCCGAGTCAGTACTCGGCAGGTCGCTCGTGCGCTCGCCGAGCGGCGTGGGGCGCAGCGGGTCGCCGTCCTCGGCGCTGGCCTTCCGTCGACCGCGCTTCAGCGCAACACGGCTGGAAAAGCGCCCAGGCGCGGGCGCTGCCCAGGCGCTGTACAGGGCGCGGGGCGTGCGAATGCTCAGCGCGTACTTCGTGTCGACGTCGATCACGGCGTCCCACGGAATGCGCGCCGTGTGGGTCACATTGTGCAGCTCGACGGCCTCGTCGTCGACGCACACGCTCGGGCGCCAGAGCGCCGCCCAGCCCACCATGGCGACGCCTCCGGCGAGTGGCGCGTTTTGCGCGAGTTCGGCGGGGCCCGCGAGAAGCGAGGCGATGACGATCGCCGCGGCGAGCATCCAGACCGCCACGGCCGCGGCCATGTTCAGTCGCGACCGAAATTCCAGAGGTTCGCCGTGTGCCATGCCCACATGATCGCAGGGTCGACACTCGCGATCCGAATCGACAGCATCACCCGGCGCGAAACCGCGCAGAAAGACTCACACGCATGACCGACACCACTACCCAGCCGCAGGCCGCCTCACGTGAGGGTGAGGTGCCCGTGCTCGAATTCACCGACCTCTGCGTCGACTTCGGCGTTGATCGAGAGTGGGTGCCCGCCGCGAAGGACCTGTCGTACGCGATCTACCCCAAGCAGGTTGTCGCTGTCGTCGGAGAGTCGGGTTCGGGCAAGAGCGCCAGTTCGATGGCGATTCTTGACCTCTTGCCGAGCAACTCCCGCATCACCGGCAGCATCAAGCTGAATGGCAAAGAGATCCGTGGCCTGCGCTCGAACGAGATGCGCAAGATTCGTGGTGCGAAGGTCGCGGCGATCTTCCAAGAGCCGATGACGGCTCTGAACCCGGTGTACACGGTGGGCTTTCAACTCGTCGAGACGATCCGTCTGCACCGTGGTGTGACGCCGGCCCAGGCGAAAGAGCGTTCGCTTGAACTACTGCGCCTCGTCGAGCTTCCCGACCCTGAAAAGGCCTTCAACTCGTACCCCCACCAGCTGTCGGGTGGTCAGCGCCAGCGCGCCATGATCGCGCAGTCGCTGTCGTGCGACCCGCAGCTGCTGATCGCCGACGAGCCAACGACGGCGCTCGACGTGACGGTGCAGGCCGAAATTCTCGAACTACTGCGCGATTTGCGCGAGCGCGTCAACAGCGCGATCTTGCTGATCACGCACGACATGGGTGTCGTCGCCGACCTCGCCGACTGGATCGTCGTGATGGAGAAGGGCGTGATCGTCGAGCAGGGGCCCGTGCGTGACATCTTCCACAGTCCCCAGCACCCCTACACGCAAGCGCTTCTGGCCGCGGTGCCGCGCCTCGGCGGCGCCGACGACTCAAAGGCGACCATCGACATGACGGCGGCACTGGCGACGGTGGTTGGTGCGGGGCTTGGTGATAAGACGCTCGAGGAGCGCGCGGCCGAGAACCGCCGACTCGCCGAAGAGGCGCACGCTCGCGCCGCCCAGATGGCGGCCAATACGACCAAGGTGCTCGAGGTCGAGGACGTCGTGGTCGAGTACGGCAAGCGGGGCAAGCTCGATACGTTCCGTGCCGTCGACGAGGTGAGCTTCACGATCAACGCCGGCGAAGTACTCGGCCTCGTGGGTGAGTCGGGGTCAGGAAAGTCGACCATCGGGCGCGCCTCGATCGGCCTGCAGCCCATCGCCGGCGGCACGCTGACGGTCGCGGGCGTCAACATATCGAATCCCGACCGTAAGACGTTGCAGGAATTGCGCCGCAAGGTGGGCATCGTGTTCCAAGACCCGTCGTCGTCGCTTAACCCGCGCATGCCGATCGGCGAAAGCATTGGTGAACCCCTCATGCTCGCCGGCGAGGCCAAGGGTCAGGCGCTCGCTCGCCGGGTTGAGGAACTGCTCGATGCCGTTCAGCTGCCGCGCGCCTATCGAAACCGCTACCCGAACGAGCTCTCGGGCGGGCAAAAGCAGCGCGTCGGTATCGCCCGAGCTCTCTCGCTCAGCCCCCAACTGCTCGTCGCCGACGAGCCGACCTCCGCGCTCGACGTGTCGGTGCAGGCGACCGTGCTGCAACTGCTGAAAGAACTGCAGGCAGAGATGCAGTTCGCCTGCCTGTTCATCAGCCACGATCTGGCGGTCGTCGATGTCATGGCCGACCGTATCGCCGTGATGAATCAGGGGAAGCTGGTCGAGACCGGCTCGCGCGATGAGATCCTGCGCGCCCCGCAGCATCCGTACACGCAGCGGTTGATTGCAGCCATCCCGATTCCCGACCCCGAGGTACAGAGCGAGCGCCGGCGCCTGCGCCGCGCCATCATGGCGGCGAGTTCGGGCGACCAATAACGGCCCGTTGAGGGAGGTGGGCGCGACCAAATTCGCGCACTCCGCGTAGACTGGCGAACCGGCCCGCCGTTTTCGGCGCTCTCGGCCGCCCACCACCCCCCAATTCGTAAGGCTGTTTTATGGCGCTCGCCACCCGCTCCGACCTCCGCAACGTGGCGATCGTCGCCCACGTCGACCACGGCAAGACCACGCTGGTCGACGCCATGCTGCGGCAGACCGACTCCTTCGCGGCGCACGCCCACGTCGAAGAGCGCGCGATGGACTCGAACGACCTCGAGCGCGAAAAGGGCATCACGATCCTCGCCAAGAACACGGCGGTATCGTACAACGGCATCCACGCGGGCGACTCCCCCATCACGATCAACGTGATCGACACCCCGGGTCACGCCGACTTCGGTGGTGAGGTCGAACGTGGCCTCAGCATGGTCGATGGCGTCGTGCTCCTCGTCGACGCGAGCGAAGGCCCCCTTCCGCAGACCCGCTTCGTGCTCCGGAAGGCTCTCGAGGCCAAGCTGCCCGTCATCCTCCTGGTGAACAAGACCGACCGCCCGGATGCCCGTATCGACGAGG
>DASSWY010000114.1:0-4065 GCA_035704325.1 Microcella sp.
GGGGCGTCGAAGTTCACGGTCTTCTTCACGAGCCGCAGGCCGAGCCCGGTGATGTAGAAGTCGATGTTCTTCTGCGGGTCTCCGGCGATGGCGGTGACGTGGTGCAGACCCTCGGTTGTTGCGGTCATAGTGCGCTCCTCACGCTCGATGCACATGCATAATATCCATGCAAACGCATCAACCGCCTGACTATTCCCGGAGAACGCGCAGCGCGGGCGGCACCCGCGAGAGCGCGAAGATCAGCGAGCCGAACGCCAAGAACGCGACCACGATCATCCCGACATAAAAGAAAACGCTCGCGTAGCCGGTCGCGGGGTCGAGGAAAGGGTAGGGCACCCAGCCATCGGTGGCGCCGCGCACCAGCACGACCGACACCCACACGGTCGGGTAGATCAGCACCCAGCCGAGCCGCTTCAGCGACAATCGCAGCCGATCGGAGGCGAGCACCCAGTCGACGAAGCCGGCGATTGGGGTGACGTAGTGCATGACCGTGTTGGCCCAGCCCACGGGCACCCCACCCTCGGCCCCGAGCGGCGCGAGCAGCAGCACGTAGACGACGCCGACGATAACGATGAACGTCGTGACGGTCGCGCGCACGATGGTGCGGCCGTGCGAGGGCCGTCGCCCCTGCAGGATGCGCACTGCCGCCCAGAGCCAGACGACGGTGATGAGAATGTTCGACTGGATCGTGAAGAAGCCGAAGAAGTTGAACGGGTTCACGGGGCCGCGCTCGGCGGCGTCGAGGAACGTCGCGACGACCGCCGCGATCGTCAGCGCCGCAAGCGAGAATCGGATGCCCGCCACGGCAAATCCTGCAGGCGTCGGTCGGGTGCGGGGCGGCGTCGTCATCGGCGTCCTTGGGGTGGGCTGCGCCGCGCGAATGCGGCGGGCGAGGGAGCTCGGGTGCGCTCATTTCACCACGCGATACGCCCGCTGCACAGTAGGAACGGGGCATCCGTTCAGGGTGAACACGTACCGTGCCGGTGTGATTCAGCCCGCCCGCGATTTGTTTGGCGCGTTGCGCCGCAGGCGCGAGCCCGTCGAATATTGCGCGACGATCGTCGTGCAGTCTCCCGTCACGAAGCTCGACGCGCTCTCGATCGTGGCCCTCGCCATGGATGCTGCGGTCGAGAACCAGCGCACGATGCGGCCATACGTACCGCTCGCGGAGGGCGCCTGGATCGAGATCGAGATCCCCAAGTTTGGCGAGCCGCCGCCGCTCGCGATCGACGTCTACTCGACGGTCAGCCACGACCACGCCGCGCTGCACGCACTCACGCTGATGGGTCGCCTTGAGGAGTACACGGGCTGGAAGATCCGCCCCGACTTCGCCCTGTAGGCCGCCGTTGATGTCGCGTCGCGACGTCGCCCAAGCGAGCCACGCCCGAGGCGCGTTCGCGCTATTACCCCTCGCGTTATTAACGGGTTCCGTTATATTATGTCCGCGTGATCCGATCGTTCGGCGACAAGAACACCGAACGCATTTGGCACGAGCACTACGTGAAGGGCATCGACCGTGCACTGCAGCGCACGGCGTTGCGAAAACTCGAACTCATCCACGCTGCGCATGACATCAACGACCTGCGTGTTCCGCCCGGTAACCGTCTTGAACAGCTCGGGGGCAATCGTCGCGGTCAACACAGCATTCGCGTCAACGCTCAGTGGCGGATCTGCTTCATCTGGAGAAACGGAGGTGCCGAGCATGTCGAACTCGTCGACTACCACTGACCACGATCTGATCGACCCGATCCACCCCGGTGAGGTCCTCATGGGCGACTTCATCGAAGGCTTTGGCATCACGCAGAACAAGCTTGCTGTCGCGATCGGCGTGCCCCCGCGGCGCATCAACGAAATTGTTCATGGCAAGCGGGGTATCTCAGCAGATACCGCCATTCGTCTCGCGCGGTACTTCGGCACGTCCGAAGAGTTCTGGATGAACCTGCAGTCGCACTACGAACTTCGCGTCGAACGACGAGCACTCCAGCAGACGGTGGCAGCAATCACGCCGCTTCAGGTGGCGTGACAACCATTGAGCCCTACGGCGTCAGGCGCGTCGGCCCGCGGAACAGGTACGTCGTCTCGCGAATCGACGACAGACCCAGCATGAGCATCAGCACGCGGGCGAGGCCCATGCCAAAACCGCCGTGCGGGGGCACGCCGTAGCGGAAGAAGTCGAGGTAGAACTCGAGCTCTTCCGGCTCGAGGCCCTTCTCGCGCGCCTGCTCGATGAGCACGTCAACCCGGTGTTCGCGCTGCGCACCCGTCGAGATCTCGACGCCGCCAAACAGCAGGTCGTAGCTGTTCGTGAGCGACCCGTCGCCCTCGTGACGCATGTGGTAAAACGGCCGAATCGTCGAGTCGTAGTCGGTCACGAACACGAAGTCGTGGCCGTGGTTCGCCTTCACCCAGGCCGACAGGCGGCGCTCGCCCTCGGGGTCGAGGTCGCCGTCAGCGCGCGGAATCTCGTAGCCGCCCTCGGCGACGATGCGACGCGCCTCGGCGAGGGGGATGCGCGGGAACGGCAACGCAGGAATCTCCAGCGAGACGCCGAATGCCGCCTCGATCGCGGCACCGTGCTTCTCAACGACCGCCGAGAACGCCGCGTGCAGCGCCTGCTCGTGCATCTGCATGACGTCCTCGTGCGAGCGCACCCAGCTGATCTCGGCGTCGATCGACGTGAACTCGGTCGCGTGGCGCGAGGTGAACGAGGGGTCGGCGCGGAAGGCGGGGGCGATCTCGAAGACCTTGCCGAAGCCGGCCGGCTGCGCCATCTGCTTGAAGAACTGCGGGCTCTGGGCGAGGTAGGCGGTGCCCTCGAAGTAGCCGAGCTCGAACAGCTCGGCCCGGCTCTCCGACGCGCTCGCCATGAGCTTCGGCGTGTGAATCTCGATGTAGTCGTTGTCGACGAAGTAGCTGCGCAGCGCGTGCTCAAACGTCGTCTGCACGCGGAAGATCAGGTTCGCCTCGGGGCGACGCAGGTCAAGGAACCGCCAGTCGAGGCGCTTGTCGAGGCTCGAGTCCTCCGCGATGGGGGTCTCAGGCAGCGCCTCGCTCACGACCTCGAGCGAGCCGATCTTCACCTCGAGGCCGCCGAGCTTCACGCGCTCGTCGTGCTTCAGCGAGCCGGTGACGCGCACCATTGTGCCGTGCGCGAGGCCGCCGATCGTCTCGGTCAGGGCCGCCGCCTCGCGTTCGGCGTCCGAAGCGTGGTCCTCAAGGTCGCGCGTCGCCGGGTTGACGAGCTGCACGGCCCCGGTCTCGTCGCGCAGAATCACGAACTGCACCTTCTTCTGATCACGCACCGTCTCGACCCAGCCGGCGACCTCCACGGGGCCGTCAGGAAGAGGGGACAGGTGCGCGATAAGGGTGCGGGTCATAACGCCCGAGTCTATCGGCGCACCACCGCCGCCCTCTGCCCCACGAAGGCCGAGCAGAGAGCCCCCTCCTAGACTGGCCCTGTGCCTGCCGACGTGATCCACCTCGTGCGCCACGGCGAGGTGTACAACCCGAAGCGCGTGCTGTACGGCCGCCTCGAGGGATACGGCCTCAGCGAGCTGGGCCACCGCATGGCCGAAGCGTCCGCGCGGTCGCTCGGCGGGCATCCGATCACCGCCCTGTATTCCTCGCCCCTGCAGCGCACGCGCGAGTCGGCGGCGCCCTGGCAGGAGGCCTTCGGTCTCGAGCCGCACATCGACGAGCGGCTCATCGAACCGATGAACCGCTTCGAGGGCAAGCGCATGAACCGCGCCACCCTCATGAACCCCAAGCACTGGCCGTGGATGCTGAAACCCAGCAAGCCCAGTTGGGGCGAGCCGTTCGCCTCGATCGCGGCCCGGATGCTCGCCGCCATGACCGACGCCCACGCGCGTACCGAGGGTGGCGAGGTCGTCATGGTCAGCCATCAACTGCCGATCTGGATGGCGCACCGGGCGGTCGCGGGCAAGCGTTTGGCGCACGACCCACGTACGCGCCGCTGCGCGCTGTCGAGTATCACGAGCTTCGCGTGGCGCGACGGCGCCTTCACTGAAATCGGCTATCAGGATCCCGGGGCAGAATTGGGGGAAA
>DASSWY010000313.1:0-4822 GCA_035704325.1 Microcella sp.
CCCGGGAATAGACCGGGCGCGCCGGAAGTTACGACCGCCGAACGCCCCGTGATGCGAACCCCGTTTGCGTTTCACGGTTGCGTCCTGCAAACTGTCGCCGCCGACCGCGGCCCCCCGGCGAAAAACACGAGAGTGGATGAGGCATGGCAACCGACTACGACGCACCGCGCAAGACGGACGACGACACCGACTCGATCCAGGCCTTGCAAGAGCGGGTTCCCGACAAGATGTCGGGCGTCGTTGACGTTGACGACTCCGACAACCCCGGCTTTGAACTCGCCGGGCAAGACCTGGCCGATCTCGACCTCGACGTGGTCGTTCTTCCGCCTCAGGCCGACGAATTCACCTGTGTGAGCTGCTTCCTCGTGAAGCACCGCTCGCAGCTCGACCACCAAGAGAAGCTGGGCCCGATCTGCGCCGAATGCGCCTAGCGCACTAGCCAGACGAGCGCGCCGTCGTGATGGCGGCTATCAGCTCGTCCGGGCGTCGCGTTGAGATCAGCCAGTACGGCGTCGGGTCGTCCGGGTCGGTGACGTCCAGCCGCACCACAGGGTCGACATCACCGCGCAGCATCAGCCACGCGCGCGCGTCGAGCCGCACACCGCGCTCGGCACGCGCCTCCTCGCCGGTCGCGCTCCGGGCAGCCCCGACGAGGTCGACGGGGATGCGCGCGCGACCGGCCTGCAACACCCCGTCGGCGACGCGAATCGTGGGCGCGGACCCGATGAGCAACGTCAACGCACCGGCCACCAGTACGCCAGCGGTCACGGCACCGGCGATCAGGTCGATCGCGGCAAACGTGAGAAGCGTCGCTGGCACGATCAAGAGCACAATCGGGTACCACCAGAGGGCGGGCCACAGACGCTCGCGGAACAGCTCCATGGCTCTATTCGACCATGCATTAGCCTTCAGAAGTGCCCGACGTCGAGATCCTGATCACCGGTGACAGCATCCCCCAGATCGCGCATCCCGGCGATGCCGGCGCCGACCTCGTTGCGGCCGAGCGCGCGGTGCTCGCCCCCGGTGAGCGGGCCACGATCGGAACCGGTATCGCCATCGCCCTCCCCGCGGGCTACGCCGCATTCGTGCTTCCGCGCAGCGGCCTCGCGGCACGCCACGGCATCACCGTCGTGAACGCGCCCGGCACGGTCGATGCGGGCTACCGCGGTGAGATTCGCGTCACCCTTCTCAATACGGATGCGCGTGAGAGCTACATCATCGAGCCCGGCGACCGCGTCGCGCAGCTGGTGGTGCAGCGGGTCGAGCGCCCGATGTTCATTCCGGTGTCGACGCTTCCCGGCTCGCACCGCGGGGAGGCGGGCTTTGGGTCGAGCGGCTACCGTAGTGACCCGGCGTCGAATGAAGGAGCTTTGTGACTGACACCGCGATGACCGACGGGCCGCTGCCCGACGATGCGAAGTCGGCCCCGGCCGACCGCGCCGAGAACGGCCCCTTTGACGAGTCGGAGGCGAATGCCGTTCGGCCATACGTTGACCTCGGAGCCATCAAGCTCGTGCCGCGTCCCGAGCTGCAGCTGCGGCTCGAGGTCGAAGAGGCGACGAAGCGCGTGATCGCCGTCGGGATCGACTACCAGGGGTCGACCCTGCAGGTGCAGGCGTTCGCCGCGCCCCGGTCCTCGGGCCTCTGGCATGAGGTGCGCCGCCAGATTGTCGACCAGATCCGCAGCCAGGGCGGAGACATCACCGAGCGCGACGGGGTGTTCGGCCCCGAGGTCGTCGCGCAGATTCCCGTGCAGACCGACGGTCAGGCGTCGACCCGCATCGCCCGCTTCGTGGGTGTCGACGGGCCGCGGTGGTTCCTTCGGGGCGTGATTGCTGGTCAGGGAGCTGTTGACGCCGCAGCGGCCGAAGCCATTGACGACGTGTTCCGCAGCATCGTGGTCGTGCGCGGCACGACGCCGATGCCGCCCCGCGACCTGATTCCGCTCCAGGTTCCGGCGGGCGCCCAGGCTGCCGCTGGCGCATCCGCCGGTCAGGCGCCCCCCGCATCCTCATGACAATGACGCCCGACGACGGCACCGCCCGCAAAGACGTGTCGGCGGAAGCGGCGGCACCCGATGTGCAGGCAGCACTCGCCGAGGCCGCCCGCCGATCCGGCTTCGGTCGCGTCGAGCCGGGGGAGCGCCCCACCCCGCAGGCACTGTGGGGCGCGGTCGGGGGAGTGCGCGGACTCATCGAGTCGCTGCTGCCCGGTTTTCTCTTTCTTGTCGTCTTCACGATCACGCAAGACGTTGCCCCGTCGGTGCTCGTGCCGCTCGGCATCGCCGTGGTCTTTGTGATCGTGCGGGCGGTGACCCGCACGCCCATCGCCCCGGCGATCATTGGATTGATCGGTATCGCGCTGTCGGCCGGCCTTGCACTCTTCACGGGTCGAGCCGAAGAGAACTTCGTGCTGGGGTTCGTCATCAACAGCGTGTGGCTCGTCGCGCTGCTGGTCAGCCTGATTGTTCGGCGCCCGCTGCTGGGTGTCATCACGTCGCTGCTGACCGGCGACAAAGAGTGGCGCAGCGACCCGGCCAAGCGCAGCGTGCTGACGCTCACAACGTGGTTGTGGGTGGGGCTGTTCACCCTGCGACTCGGGGTTCAGGTTCCGTTCTACCTGGCGGAGAATGTCACTGCGCTCGCAGCCTCGCGGCTCATCATGGGCCTGCCGCTGTATGCCGCCGTGCTGTGGGTGACGTGGCTCATGATTCGCGCCGTGTACGCCCGGTCACGACCGTGACCAAGTGCTAGCATTAAATATCTCGACATCAAGATAAATCGACACCGGCGATTGTTTCGACGCATCCGTCGATCATCCGGGAAAGGAAGGACATCGTGTCCCAGGTCAACTCTTTCTCTGCGAAAGACACACTGACGGTCGGTGAGGCCGAGTACGAGGTCTTCCGCATCGACGCGGTTCCCGGATACGAGAAACTCCCGTTCAGTCTCAAGGTGCTGCTCGAAAATCTGCTTCGCACGGAGGACGGTAAGAACGTCACCGCCGATCAGATCCGCGCGTTGGGGTCGTGGCAGCCATCCGCTGAGCCCGACACCGAGATCCAGTTCACGCCGGCTCGCGTCGTCATGCAGGACTTCACCGGTGTTCCCTGCATCGTCGACCTCGCTACCATGCGAGAGGCCGTCGCCGAACTCGGCGGCGACCCGAAGAAGATCAACCCGCTTGCTCCCGCCGAACTCGTCATCGACCACTCGGTCATCGCCGACCTCTTCGGCACCGCGAACGCGCTCGAGCGCAACGTCGAAATCGAGTACGAGCGCAACGGTGAGCGCTACCAGTTCCTCCGCTGGGGCCAGACGGCATTCGACGACTTCAAGGTCGTGCCGCCCGGCACCGGCATCGTGCACCAGGTGAACATCGAGCACCTCGCGAAGGTCACGTACACGCGCACCGTTGACGGCGCGCTGCGTGCCTACCCCGACACCTGTGTCGGCACCGACTCGCACACGACGATGGTCAATGGCCTCGGCGTGCTCGGCTGGGGCGTCGGCGGCATCGAGGCCGAGGCCGCCATGCTCGGCCAGCCCGTGTCGATGCTGATTCCGAAGGTCGTGGGCTTCAAGCTGTCTGGCTCGATCCCCGCGGGCGTCACCGCCACCGACGTCGTGCTCACGATCACCGACATGCTGCGCAAGCACGGTGTCGTCGGCAAGTTCGTGGAGTTCTACGGCGAGGGTGTGGCGCAGGTGCCGCTCGCCAACCGCGCGACGATCGGCAACATGAGCCCCGAGTTCGGCTCGACCGCCGCCATGTTCCCCATCGACGACGTCACGCTTGACTACCTCCGCCTGACCGGCCGCTCGGCCGAGCAGCTCGCCCTCGTCGAGGCGTACTCGAAGCTGCAGCACCTGTGGCACGACCCGAGCATCGAGCCGGCGTTCAGCGAGTACATGGAACTCGACCTGTCGACCGTTGTGCCGTCCATTGCCGGCCCGCGCCGCCCTCAGGACCGCATCGTGCTGACCGAGGCGAAGCAGGCGTTCGAGTCGGCGCTCGTCGACTACACGAGCCACGACCACTCCATGGTCGACGCCGCAGTGGAGGGCACGTTCCCGGCCTCCGACCCCGTGGGCTTCACTCCGCAAGATGAGGACACGGCACACGAGCTGTCGCACCGTCACCGTTCGCACGCGCCGACCACCGCGTCGAAGCCTGTCGACGTCACGGTGGGGGACGCCGAGTTCACGATCGACCACGGCGCCGTCACGATCGCGGCCATCACCTCGTGCACGAACACCTCGAACCCGTCGGTCATGCTCGCCGCCGGCCTCCTTGCCCGCAACGCGGCGAAGAAGGGCCTGAAGGCGAAGCCGTGGGTCAAGACGACCCTCGCCCCGGGCTCGAAGGTCGTCACCGACTACTACGAGAAGGCTGGCCTCACCGACGACCTCGAGGCCCTCGGCTTCTACACGGTCGGCTACGGCTGCACGACGTGCATCGGTAACTCGGGTCCGCTCGCCGACGAGATCTCGGAGGCGATCAACACCAACGATCTCGCCGTGACGGCTGTGCTCTCGGGAAACCGCAACTTCGAGGGGCGCATCAACCCCGACGTGAAGATGAACTACCTCGCGAGCCCGCCGCTTGTCATTGCCTACGCCCTGGCCGGGTCGATGAACTTCGATTTCGAGACGGATGCGCTCGGTCAAGACAGCGACGGAAACGACGTCTACCTGCGCGACATCTGGCCCGACGCCGATGAGGTGCAGAAGACGATCGACTCGTCGATCGACACGGCCATGTTCGACAAGCAGTACGCCTCGGTGTTCGACGGTGACGAGCGCTGGCGTTCGCTGCCGAC
>DASSWY010000202.1:0-6675 GCA_035704325.1 Microcella sp.
ATCGTGACCCGCTCCTCCGGCGCCAGCCACAGCGCGTCCTCGGGCGTCACGCCGAACGCGTCGTAGAACGCGTCGATGTTGCGCACGATCTGGTTGCAACGGAACTCGTTCGGCGAGTGCGGGTCGATCGACAGCAGGCGCAGCGCCTCTTCCGGGCGAATCGCGATCTGCCACGCCTGGGCCCACGACAGGAAGAAGCGCTGGGCGCCCGTCAGGCCGTCGATCACCGGCGGCTCCTCACCATCAAGCGACAGCAGGTACGCCTTCCAGGCGATGCCGAGGCCGCCCAGGTCGCCGATGTTCTCGCCGATCGTCAGGGCGCCATTCACGTGGTGGCCGGGCGCCTCGCTCGGCTCGAGCGCGTCGTACTGGGCGATGAGCGAGCCCGTGCGCTGCTCGAAAGCCGCGCGGTCGGCGGCCGTCCACCAGTCACGCAGGGCGCCATCGCCGTCGTAGCGCGAGCCCTGGTCGTCGAAGCCGTGCCCGATCTCGTGCCCGATGACCGCGCCGATTGCGCCATAGTTGGCCGCCGCATCCCGATTCGGATCAAAGAAGGGGAACTGCAGGATCGCCGCGGGGAACACAATCTCGTTGAAGCCGGGGTTGTAGTACGCGTTGACCGTCTGCGGGGTCATGAACCACTCGTCGCGGTCGATGGGGGCGCCGATCTTCGCGAGCTCGCGCTGGAACTCGAACTCGCCGGCCGTGCGCACGTTCGCGAGGAGGTCGGCGGGGTCGACGGCGAGCGCCGAGTAGTCGCGCCACTTCGCCGGGAAGCCGATCTTCGGGGTGAACTTCTCGAGCTTGTCGAGCGCGCGCTCACGGGTCTCGGGCGTCATCCACTCGAGCGTCTCAATCGACCGGCGATAGGCGGCGATGAGCATCGCGATGAGCTCGTCCATCTGCTCTTTCGCCGCCGGCGGGTAGTGCCGTTCGACGTAGACCTTGCCGACGGCCTCGCCCATCGCGCCCTCGACGAACGCGACGCCGCGCTTCCAGCGGGCGCGCAGCTCGGGGGGCGCCGGTCAGGGTGCGGCCGTAGAAGTCGAAGTTCTGGTTCACGAAGTCGCTCGACAGATAGGCGGCCATCGAGCGGATCACGTGCCAGCGCAGCCAGTCTTGCCAGTCGGCGAGCGGGGTGTCAGCGAGCACGGCGACAAAGCCCTCGGTGAAGTCGGGCTGACGAACGACGAGCTCGCCGAACGCGTCGGCGCCGATGCCGTAGCCGTCGCGCCACAGCGCGAGGTCGACCGAGCCGGCGAGCGCCTGCCAGTCGTCCCAGTTGCGCAGGTTGTAGGTGGCCTGGGCGTCGCGGTTCTTCACGGTCGACCAGTGGTGCGCGGCGAGCGCCGTCTCGAGCGCGATGATGCGCTCGGCGCGGTCGCCCGCGCCCTCGAGGCCGGCGAGCGCGAGCATCTTTTCGACGTGCGTGCGGTAGGCGGTGCGGGTCGCAGCGTGCGCGTCTTCCCGGTAATACGACTCGTCGGGCATGCCCAGGCCGCCCTGCTCGACGAAGATGATGTACCGCTCGGGGTCTCCCGGGTCGTTGTCGATGAAGAGCTGCAGCGGGCCGCTGACGCCCTGGCGCTGGAGGCGTCCGATCGTCGCGAGCAGCGCATCCTTGTCGGCGATCGCGTCAACCTCGGCGAGCAGCGGGGCGAGCGGTTCGGCGCCGAGCGCGTCGATGCGCTCCTCGTCCATGAACGAGGCAAACAGGTCGCCGACCTTGCGCTCTTCCGTACCGGGCTCGGCGCTCTGCGCCTCCTCGATGATCGTGCGCACGGCCTTCTCGGCCTCCTCGGCGAGCACCATGAACGAGCCGTAGCGCGCCTTGTCGGCGGGAATCTCGGTGCGCGCCACCCAGCGGCCGTTCACGTGCCGATACAGGTCGTCTTGCGGGCGGATGCTCGGGTCGAGTTCGTCGCGGACGATGCCGCTTGCGAGGTCTGCAGTCACGAAGGTCGAGCCTAACTTCCGGGGCCAAGCCTCGGCTAGGAATCCGCGTAGCGTTGTCGGGTGCCGACAGCCCGCCCGCGCCTTCTGTTTCGGCGAACGCCGCTCGATCGCGACATTCTGCGACTCGCGGTGCCGTCGCTGGGGGCGCTCGTCGCCGAGCCGGTGTTCGTGCTGACCGACACGGCGATGGTGGGGCACCTCGGTGCCCCCGCGCTTGCCGGGCTGGGCATCGCCAGCACGGTGCTTCAGACGGCGGTGGGGCTCTTGATCTTTCTCGCCTACGCGACGACGCCGATCGTCGCGCGGCGCCTCGGTGCGGGCGACCGACCGGGCGCCCTCTCGGCGGGCGTCGATGGCCTGTGGCTCGCGCTCGGCCTCGGCATTGTGCTGCTCGCCACGCTGCTGCCCCTGTCGCCGGTGATCGTCGGCGCGTTCGGGGTCGAGGCGGCCGTGGCGACCGCTGCGCTCGACTACCTCACGATCGCCTGGTGGGGTATTCCCGGCATGCTGCTCGTGCTCGCCGCGACCGGCGTGCTGCGGGGGCTGCAGGATGCCCGTACCCCGCTGATCGTCGCCGTCGCCGGTTTCACCGCGAACATCGCCCTCAACGCCGCCCTCATCTATGGCCTCGGCCTCGGCGTCGCCGGCTCGGCGCTCGGCACGGTCATCGCGCAGTGGGGCATGGCGGCGGTGCTGGTCGGCCTCGTCGTGCGCGCGGCCCGGCGCGAGCGCACTGCACTGCGCCCCAGCGCGCTCGGCATTCGTGCGGCGGGTCAGGCCGGATCGTGGCTGCTCGTGCGCACCCTGAGTCTGCGCATCGCCCTCGTCGTGACGGTGGTCGTGGCCGCCGAGCTCGGCACCGACGAACTCGCCGCGACGCAGATCTGGTTCGCGCTGTACAGCCTGCTGGCGCTCGCCCTCGACGCCCTCGCGATCGCCGGCCAGGCGCTGATCGGCCACGACCTGGGGGCCGGCAACGTGCCGCGGGTGCACGCCATCACCCGGCGGCTCGTCGGCTGGGGCGTGGGCGTGGGTGCCGCGCTCATGGTTCCGCTGCTGGCCGCGACGCCGCTGCTCACCGTCGCCATGACGAACGACGAGGGCGTGCGCGCGCTGATCCCGCTCGCCGTGGTCACGCTCGCCGTCGGGCTGCCCCTCGCCGGCCTCGTCTTCGTGCTCGACGGCGTATTGATTGGGGCGGGCGACGGGCGCTACCTGGCCGTGACGGGCATCCTGAATCTGATCGCCTATCTTGCCGTTCTCGCCATCGCGATCGGGATGCTCAGCACCGGTCTCGCGGGCCTATTCCTGTCGTTCATGATCGGCTACCTCGCGGCGCGCGCGGTCACGCTCGGCTGGCGCGCCCGGGGCACGCGCTGGATCGTCACCGGGGCGACCCGAGGGGCCGCCGGCGCGTAGCCGAACGCCCCCGCCTCGTGGTCGTCGATGGCGGGGGCGTTCGGGGTTGTCGTGCGACTACTTCTTGTCGTCGCCCGAGAAGGCATCCTTGATGTCGTCGCCGGCCTGCTTGGCCTTCGCCTTCAGCTGCTCGGCCTTGCCCTCGGCCTCAAGCGTGGAGTTGCCGGTCACCTTGCCGGCGGCCTCCTTGGCCTTGCCGAGCAGCTCTTCGCCGGTGTGCTTCGCCTTGTCCATGTTCATGGTGAGGCTCCTTTCGATCGGATATCGGGCCGCGGTGGCGTGCCCGAGAGTAGGACGGCGGGGCGCCGCCGATCGTCACGGAGACTCAGGGATTTTTCAAATTGTCGACGGCGTCAGGAGGCGCGGACCGGCCCGGTCGTGTCACCGATACGCAGGGCGCTCGCAAAGACCCGATCGCGCAGTTCTGCCTCGGAGGCGTCGGCGAGCGCGCCGAGCGCGAGACGGGCGGCGGCCCGACCTTTCTCGGCGATGGGCTGAACGACGGTGGTCAGTGTGCGGGTCGTCAGCCCATCGACGCGAGCGCCGTCGAAGCCGACGACACTGAGCTCACCGGGCACGGAGAGGCCCCGCTCTTCCGCGGCCTGGATCGCGCCGATCGCGAGCAGGTCACTCTGCGCCATGATCGCGGTGATCTCGGGATGCTGGTCGAGCAGAGCGACGGCTGCGTGCATCCCCTCGTCGATGAGGGAGCCGGAGGCGACCATCGCGGGGGCGTCTGGGAAGACGGCGCGGGCGCCGGCGAGCCGTTCGAGGCCCGTGTAGGCGTACGACGCAGCCAGTCGATCGTCGGTCAACGGGCCACGGGTGCGCGCCCGATCGAGGGGCAGCGTGATGAGGCCGACGCGCTGGTGCCCCAGCTCGGCCAGATGCCGGGCGCTCGCCTCGACCGTCGCGCGGTCGTCGCTGTTGACCAGGCGCATTCCGTCGCGGGCCGTCGTCTCAACGCCCACCAACGGCACGTGCCGCTGGCCGAGCACGGCCACGGCGGGGTCGAGGTCGGTCGAGCAGCCGAACAGGATGGCGGCGTCCATGGGGGCATCGCGCAGGCCGCCGACCTCGCGGTCGGGGCTGTCGGTGAGCAGCAGCATGCTGTACCCGGCGGCGCCGATCTCGTCGGCAATGCCGTCGAGCATCGCGATCGCCATGGGGTCGGTGAAGCCGTCGCGGATGCGCTCCTCCATGACGACGGCGATGATGCCGCTGCGGCCGGTGCGGAGGCTGCGCGCCCGGGGGTCGGGCCCGCCGTAGTCGAGTTCGCGGGCGGCGGTGAGCACGCGCTCTTTCGTCTCGTCAGAGACCGGGCCAGCGCCCGAGAAGGCGAGCGACGCAGTAGAGGCGCTCACGCCCGCGCGCTTCGCGACCTGGGCGAGGGTCGGGCGCGACGCGCTGGCAGAAGCGCCGCTCGGTGCGCTCGTGCTGTTTGCCGCGTCGGTCATGGGTTGGTAGCGTACTCGAATGACCGCATCGAATCGATTCGATACCGCAGCCGACCGTCGGCCGAGCCTCGCCGCGTGGCGGCTTGCCGTATTCGCGGTGTTCGCCATCAACGGCGCCACGATGGCGACCTGGGTGGCCCGCACGCCCGCGATTCGTGATGCGCTCGATGTGAGCCTCGAGCAGTTCGGGTTTCTGATCTTCGGCATGGCCGTCGGGTCAATCGGCGGGCTCCTGGTCTCGAGCCACCTCATCGCCCGCATCGGCACGCGCTCGGCCATGCTCGGCGGCGTGCTGCTGTCGCTCGTCATGATCGCGCTGGTCGGTTTCGGCTCGGCACAGCTCGGCTCGTACGCCGTCGTGCTCATCGGTCTCGTGGTCTACGGGGCGTGCATGGGCGTCGTCGACGTGGCCATGAACGTCGAGGGCGCCGCCGTCGAGCAGGAGCAGGGCTCGGCGATCATGCCGTGGTTCCACGCGGCCTGGAGCGGCGGCTCGATCGTCGGTGCCGCCATCGCCGCCGGGCTCGCCCTGGTCGGCGTCGGGCTCGACCTGCACACCCTCGGAATCGCCGTTCTGCTCGGGGCGGCCATGCTGCTTGCCGCTCGCGGCCTGCCTCGCCACCGGCCCCTGCCCGGTCTCGACGATGACGGCGACGGCCCCCAGCGCACGACCTTCGCTCAGCGGATGGCGATCTGGAAGGAGCCGCGCACCATCGTGATTGGGCTCGTCGTGCTCGGCATGGCCTTCGCCGAGGGCACCGCGAACGACTGGCTCGCACTCGCGATGGTCGACGACCGCGGTGTCGATGAGGCCACCGGCGCCTTCTACTTCGGTGTCTTCGCCGTCGCCATGACGACGGGCCGCATCGTCGGCGTGCCGATCTTGAACCGCTTCGGCCGGGTGCCCGTGCTCGTCGGGTCCGCCATCCTCGCAATCATCGGCCTGACGACACTGATCCTGGTCGACCAGCCGGTCGTCGCCGGCGTCGCGATCTTCGTGTGGGGGCTCGGCGCCTCACTGGGCTTCCCGGTCGGCATGTCGGCCGCCGCCGACGACCCCGAGCGCGCCGCGGCTCGTGTCGCCGCCGTCGCGACCGTCGGCTACTTCGCCTTTCTCGTCGGGCCGCCGCTCATCGGCTTCCTCGGCGAACGCATCGGGCTCATCAACGCCCTGTGGGTCGTGCTCGCGCTCGTCGTCGTCACCGCGGTGTCGTCGCCGGCCGCCCGCGAGCGGGGGGCTGCGGCGCGCGAACGCGAGAAGCGCGCCGCGAAGGCCGACACGAATGCCGACGCAGGGTCGCCCGCCGCGTAGGCTCCGGCCATGACGCTGCCCGCCGACCTCGACCTCACCGGGCGCACCGCCCTCATCACCGGCTGCGGCTCGCCCAGCGGAATTGGTTTCGCGACCGCGCGGATGCTCGGAGAACGTGGGGCGCGCATCCTCATGACCGCGACAACCAACCGGATCGATGACCGCGTGGGCGAGCTCGCCGCCGCGGGCGTCGAGGCGCACGGGTTCGTCGCACGCCTCGAGACCGAGGACGGGGTCACCGGGCTCGCCACGGCCATCGCCGGCGTCGGCGCTCTGCCCGATGTGCTGGTCAACAACGCGGGCATGGTCGCCGTCGGCGAGGCGATGCCGCGCGGCGACCTCGACATGACCCTCGCCGAATGGCGCAGCGCCGTCGACGTCAACCTGACCAGCGTCTTTCTCGTCACACGCGCAATGATCGGCCGGATGCGCGAGCAACGTTGGGGACGCATCGTTACGGTCGCGTCGACGACGGGTGCCGTGCAGGCCGCCCGCGACGACCTCGGCTACGGCACCGCGAAGGCGGGAGTG
>DASSWY010000217.1:0-6245 GCA_035704325.1 Microcella sp.
GTCATCGACCCGGCGGGGAAGGTCGCCTCGACCGCGTCGAGGGCGTCGAGCCCGGGCCGCAGGCGGCCGCTGACCGTCGAGACGAGCTGGTGCACGTGCCGGTAGCTCTCAACCTCGTGCAGCCCCGTGACCGTGACCGAGCCGATCGCGCACACCCGCTGCAGGTCGTTGCGCATGAGGTCGACGATCATGAGGTTCTCGGCGCGCTCCTTCTCGTCGGCGGCGAGCTCACGCGCGAGGGCGGCGTCGCGCTCGCTGTCGGGATCGCGGCGGCGGGTTCCCTTGATTGGCCGAGTGGTGACGACGCCGTCGCGGACGGTCAGGAAGGTTTCGGGGCTCGCCGAGACGAGCGACACGCCCCCCAGCGTGATGAGCGCACCGTGGTGGGCGGGGCTCGAGGCCCGCACCCGGCGGTACAGGGTGACGGGGTCGTCGCTGGTCTCGACGGTCGCTTGGGTCGTGAGGCAGAGCTGGTACGCGTCGCCGTCACGAATCGCGGCGAGGCACTGGCGCACCAGCTCGGCGTAGTGCGCGTCGGTGTCGCGCCAGCGGGCCAGGCCGGCCGTGCCAGCCGTGCGGGCCGGTTCAGCCGCCTCGGCCGTCGCCCCGCGGCGTTCATCGCGCGCATCGTCACCCGCCGCGAGCTCGACCGCGTCGATGGCGGCCCGCATGCGCGCCACCCAGTCCGCGACGTCGTCGTCCTCCCCCACAGCGACGAGCTCGGCCAGCCCCGTCGCGTGGTCGACGACGAGAGCCGAATCGACGAGCATCCAGGATGCGCGGTGCGCGTCGGGCACGGACGGCACCGGCGCCCCCATGGTCTCGTCGCGCAGCTCGTAGCCGAACCACCCGATCAGCCCGAGCGGGGAGGGCAATTGCTCGTCAGTGCGTGCGCGCAGCGCGTCGAGCGCCGCCCGCGCGTCAATGAGCACGCTGCCCCGCCGCAGCTCGACGGCGCGACCCACGGCGAGCACGCTGCGCCCCGCCGTCGCCGCACGCCCCGAGTCGAGCCAGGCGACGCCCCAGTCAATCCGCGTCGCGCTGCCGCGAGCGTCCGCGCTGAGCGCGAAAGCGTGGGGCTCGGCGTGCACGCGCGCCGCCAGAGCCTCGAGCTCACCGAGAGGGCCGAGAGCGATGCGCTGCACGCGCAGCCGTCCGCCTCGTGCCGCCATACGCTGAAGTGTATGGGCGTCCCTCCCCCGCCACCCGGTGTCACGCTGCGCTGGCGACCCGACGCGGCCGGTACCGATGCGGCGTTCACCGAGCTCAGCTGGTGCGACCCGTCGGTCGGCGAGGTTCTCGTCGCCGACTCGTTTCGCGTCGTCGGCGGTCGTGCCCGCGGTATCGAGCATCACGTGACCCGGTTTCTCAGCGGCGCCGCGGCGCTGCGCGATCGCGGGGCCGAGGTGCGCTCGGCAGGCAGTGCAACGGTCGACATCGAGGCGTTCGTGGCCGACGCGCGCGCGGCGATCGCGGCGAGCAGCCACGCGCATCCGAACACCGCCCTGTTTCCCCGCATCGAACTGCGCGAACGGGGCGATGCGCGGCTGCTCATGCGCCCGAGCCCGCCGCTCTCGTCCAGCGCGGTGCTGGCGACGGCGTCCCACGACCCGCGGCGTGTGCCCACCGTCAAGGGCCCCGATCTCGAACGACTCACCTCCCTGCGCACCGCGGCGCACGCGCTCGGTGCCGACGAGGCGGTGATTCTGGATGCGCGGGCTCGCGTGATTGAGGGCGCCTACAGCGCGCTGCTGTGGTCACGCGGCGAGCGGCTGTACGCCGTGGGCCCCGAGGCGGCGCGAATTCCGAGCGTGACGGAACGGATCGTTGGCGACGCACTGCGCGCATCCGGTGACGAGCTCGCGAGCGCCCACCCGACTCTCGACGAACTCAGCGGTGCCGCGATCTGGGTGCTCAGCGCCCTGCACGGGGCGCGCGCCGTGACCGCGTGGGTCGACGGGCCGCCCGTTGCGCGCGACCCCGACCGCGATGCGTGGCTGCGCGACGCCCTGGTGCGGGTGCTGGCCCCCGTTTAGGGGGTTCCCGCACTGGGGGGACCCCACCGTCTATCCCTCGCGGGCCCTCGACCCTAGACTGCGGGAAGCCGGTCGGGGGATCGGCACTCGAACTCGGGGGCGATAGATCGTGGCGGACGACGAATACGGGCGCGTGCCGGCTGGCTGGTACCCCGATCCTTTGGGCTTGCCGCAGCTGCGCTGGTGGGACAACCACGCGTGGACGGAGCACGTCTCTGACGCGCGCCAGCCGATGGTGCCGACCGACACCACGGCCCCCACCACCTTTGCCGACGACGACCTTCCGCGCCGCCGCGACCGCCGCGAGGCCTCAGCCCAGAGCGCTGCCGACCCAGTCGACGTGACGCCCACCGAACAGCCCTCAGCGCAGGTGCTGCGCGAACTCGCCCCGCCCGTCGTCGAGACGCAGGTCAGCGCGGAAGACGCCGCCCGCGAGGCCGCCGCGGCTCGGCAAGCTGCCGAGCAGGCTGCCCGCGAGGCCGCCGAAGAAGCGGCCCGCGCCGCCGCACGCGAGCAGGCCGCGCGGGAGGCCGCGGACCGCGCCGCTCGTGAGGCAGAAGAGCGCGCGCGCCAGGAAGCCGCCGAGCGTGCCGAAGCGGCTCGCCGCGAGGCCGAGCGCCTCGTCGCCGAGCGCGCAGAGGCCGAACGACTCGCCGCCGAGCGTGCCGAAGCAGAGCGCGTCGCCGCCGAACGCCTCGCCGAAGAGGAGCGAGCGCGCTCCATGCAGCCACCCCCGGCATTCCCACTCGGAACCCCGGGAGCCGACAACGCTCCCCCGCAGGCGACGCGACCCGCCGCCAACGCCGCAGACGCGTTCGCCGCCGCCCAATTCTCTGACCCGGTGCGCGACACCGATGCCGCCGGTGGCGGCACCGTCTCGCCCGCTGCGTCGCCCTGGGTGCCGCTCAACCGCGAAGAAGCGACGGCCGAGCCGCGCTCGGCGCGCTCGAGCGTCAACTCGGCGTCGAGCCAGGCCAGCGTTGCCTCGGCCGCATCGTTCGCCCCGAATGCTCCCGCCACCTCGGCCAGCTCGTGGAACTCGGCTCCGGTGGCCTCCGGTTTCGGGTCGGCCCCGAGCTACGGCGCCTCGCGCCCCTCGGCTCCGGGGTTTGGCTCGGCGCCCGGATACGGCAGCGCACCGGGCTACGGCTCGGCGTCGGCGCCCGGCTACGGCTCGGCGTCAGCCCCCGGTTTCGGCAGTGCCCCCGGGGCACCGGCATACGCAGCCGCGGCTGGCGACGCGCCCGTCTCTGCGGGCCGACGCGGAATGCTCGCCACCGGCGCCCCCGCGGGCGTCGCCAGCCTGCACACGGTCGAGGCATGGGCCATCGCCCTGCTGCCGATGCTGCAGCTGCTACTGAGCCTGCTCGTGGTCTCGGCCTTCGCCACGGGCCCCAGCCTCGGCATCATGGCCGGCATCTGGCTGGGGCCGCTACCGATCATCGTCGTGCTCGCACTGCTCGATGCGCGCCACCTCGCCAAGCTCGGCATCGACCGCCCGGCCAGCCCCTGGTGGGCTCTCGCCGGGCCCATCGTGTACCTGATCGTGCGCGCAGTTCGCCTCAGCCGCATCTCGGGTGTCGGATTCGGCCCCGTCGCCGTCTGGTTGCTGCTGACCGGCCTGATGGGAGCATCCGTCATCGCGGTTCCCGGTCTCGTCATCGCGACCCTGCCCGGACTGTTTTCGGCACAGGCCGACCAAATCATCGAGTCATCGAGCCGCTCCATCGGCGCGAACCTCGACGCAACGTGCCCCGCCACGCCTCCGCTGTTCATCGGCGAGCAGCTGCGCTGCCCGGCCGTCAACGCGGCCGGTGAACCGTACGTCGTCACCGTCAGCCTCCAGCGCGCCAACGGCTGGATCACCTGGCAGGTCGACGACTGGGGCGTCTTCGGCTTCAGCCGCTAACGACCGACCGCAGCGTGTGCCTGCACGTTCGCAAACCGACAACCGAAAACCGCGGAAAGTGGCCGAAATCCCCACCCGGTCGCACACTTAAGGCATCACCAACGAGCAACTGAATATCGACGGAAACCGCGTCGTCATCGACACCGAATAGCTCGGTGACACACGGTTTTCGGTCACACAAACCCGAACACGTGTGACCACAACCGACAGCCGGGGGGCTGGCGGTACACCGGCAGCCGGGGGGCTGACGGAACACAGAACCCGGTCGGGGGACCGGGGTCACGGGGGAAGAAATGACAACGACGGCAGTTCGGGTGCCGGCCGGCTGGTACGCCGATCCGCTCAGTGCGGACGCGACCGGCCAGCCGACGCACCGTCGCTGGTGGGACGGCCAGGGCTGGACCCACCACACGGCGCTCATCAGCGAGACGCCCGACAGCGTTCGCTCGGCCTGGAGCGCCAGCGCTCCCGAGAGCCCCGACGTGTCGCCCGCCACCGTCGAAGCGCTGCGCCTGAGCGCCAGCTACTCGGCGATCGCCCGCCAGGAGGCCGCCAAGGTCGCCGAGCAGATGCCCCTGCACCCGGGCAGCCCCGTCACCGCTCCCGTTCGCGCCGTCGCGCCGCTTCGCACGATCACGCCGATGACGCCCGCGGCGAAGGCCGCGCAGGCCGACGTGCCCGCCGAGCTCGAAGCGCTGTGGAACGAGGTGCCGGGCCGTGCACACGGCCAGCACCGCGCCGACAAGCGCACCAAGGTGCACACGGCGTCGCTGTGGCTGCTCGCGACCATGCCGATCACCCAGGTGCTGTTCCTGCAGTGGGTTCTTGACCTCGCCGCAACGACGGCCACGCCGCAGTACTCGATCGTGCTCGCTCTCGTTTTGCCGTTCGTGCTGTACGGCGCGCTCGCAAGCCAGGATGCCCGCCAGCTCTCTGCGGCCGGTCACCTCACGACCACCCCGTGGATCGTCGCCGTGATCTTGCCAGCCGTCTACCTCGGGGCTCGAGGCCTGCACCTGCAGCGCACCGTGGGAGCGAACCCGTACCCCGCCCTGCTCGTGTGGGGTCTACTGCAGGGCATCGTGCTCGCCGTGGCCACCGTGATCGACCCGATGTGGGTTCAGGGAGTCCTCGCCCTCATCGGCCTCTAGACCGGCGACGCGGCTGTCCCCCCTTTAGCCGCGCTGCCGCCGACCGCCGGTGGGATGAGGGCCCTCGTCCCACCGGCGGTCCACCTCGACCGCGTACCCTCGTCGGGTGACTTCCGACGACCACCCTCGCGGCGCCAGCCTCGAGGTGCTGCGCGCCGAGGCCGCCGACGAGCTCAGCACCGTCGTCCACGCTCGGGCGCGTGACGGCGAAGACCCGTGGGACTTCATGAGCGAGCTGCCGACCGTCGACGAACTCGTCGTCTGGATGCTGCGCGCCGAGCGCATTGAGGCTGACGGTGGCCGCCGCCCCTCCCCCGAAACCGACTACCGGATGCTGCGCCAGATCGCGCTGCGCTACCCGCCGCTCACGACCACCGTGTGGAGCATGATCGGTCGCATCGAGCGTCGCGCGAGCTAGCGGCTCGTCCACGGCGCACGCCCTAGAGCCGGGTCAGGCCCGTCACCGTCAGCACCGCGACGCCCTCCTCGGCGCTCGCCACCAGATCGACCGTCGCGTCGATGCCCCAGTCGTGGTGACCGGCCGGGTCGTCGATGACCTGCCGAACGCGCCAGCGACCGCGCGCATCCTCGCCGTCGTCGGTGAGCGGATGCTCGTCGATGGTGACGAGCGCGCTCGCACGCGCGGCGGCGTCGATGCCGATCGCGTCGTGCTCGGCGTAGTATGCGTCGAGCGCCTCGGGCCAGCCGGCCTCGGGATCGAGCGTGACGAGCTCGTCGTCGGCCTCGCGGGCGGCGAGCTGCACGCGGCGGAACAGCTCGTTGCGCACGAGCACCGTGAACGCTCGCCGGTTCGTCGTGACGTCGGGCGGTGGCGGGGGCGTGACCGTCTCGGATGCACGGGGCGCGTCGTCGACGCCGCTCGCGGCAGCGGTCATCGCCTCCCACTCGTCTTGCAGGCTCGAGTCGACCTGTCGCACAAGTTCGCGCAGCCACTCGATGAGGTCGCCGAGCTCGTCGGTGATCGCCTCGGGCGGCACCGTTTGCCGCAGCGCCCGGTCGGCGTCGCTCAGGTAGCGCAGCAGCAGGCCCTCGCTGCGGGCGAGCTGGTACTGGCTCACGTACTCGGCGAAGGTGAGGGCCCGCTCGTACATGTCGCGCACGACCGACTTGGGGCGCAGCTCGACGTCG
>DASSWY010000246.1:0-4041 GCA_035704325.1 Microcella sp.
GAGGCGGCGCTGGGGGAGGGCGACGCGTGCGGTGACGCGGGCCGCGATGCTCACTGAGCGCCGATCCGACACGCCGTAAACGCCTCGCGTGTAAGAAATCCTCGCCACAGATACCGAGTATGCATATACTCCGTATGCACGCGATCGACCACACGGTGTGGACGCCACCGCATGCAGAAGGCGGGGGACCATGTCGGTCCGACACAGCATCCTGGCGCTGCTCGATCACGCGCCGAACTACGGCTACCAGTTGAAGGCCGAGTTCGAGCGCCGCACCGGCGGCTCGTGGCCCGTGAACGTCGGGCAGGTCTACGCGACCCTCGACCGGCTCGAGCGCGACGGCCTCGTCGAGCAGACCGAGACGGATGCCGACGGTCACGTCTTCTACGCCATCACCGATTCGGGGCGGGCCGAGGCGCGCACCTGGCTGACGACGGCCGTTCCGCGGGCAACGACCACCCGCGACGAGCTCGCCATCAAGCTGGCGCTCGCGGTGACGCTGCCCGGCATCGACGCTGAGGCGATCATCCACGCGCAGCGCTCGGCAACGCTCGCGACGCTGCAGTCGCTCACCCGCAGCAAGATCGCGGGCGGCGACCCCGACACGATCGACGAGTTCTCGTGGCAGCTGGTCGTCGACGCCTTGATCTTCCAGGCGGAGGCCGAGGTGCGCTGGCTCGACCACTCCGAGGCGCGCATCGCGCGGCTGAAGGCTGCCGGGCTCGCCGCCACGGCGCCCGCCGCACTCGCCACACCCACCACACCCACCACAGACCCGCCGCGCCGGGGGCGACCCCTTTCGACGACCACCGTGGTCTCCGGCGCGGCGAATATCGCGACAGGCACGTCCGGTGTGACCGGCACCGAGCATCCTGATGTGCCGATGACGGGAGGCGCCCGATGAGCGCTCGCGAGCCGATCGGCGCGACCGAGCTGCTGCGGCTGGAGGGCGTCTCAATGCACTACGGCTCGGGCGCGAACGCGGTGTCGGCGCTGTCGGGCGTCGACCTCACGGTGAAGCGCGGCGAGCTGGTCGCCATCATGGGCGCGTCGGGCTCGGGCAAGTCGACCCTGCTGACGATCGCCGGCGGGCTGGTGACGCCGACGAGCGGCGAGGTCGTCATCGACGGCCAGTACCTGAGTGACGCGTCGCAGGCAGAGCTGGCGGCGATCCGCCGGCGCGTGCTCGGCTTCGTGTTTCAAGACTTCAACCTGGTGCCGGCGCTCACCGCGATCGAGAACGTGCAGCTGCCGCTTGAGCTCGATGGCTGGAAGCGCCACAAGGCGCGCCTCGCCGCCCTCGACGCGCTGCGCCTCGTCGACCTCGAGGACCGCGCCGACCACTTCCCCGACGACCTGTCGGGCGGTCAGCAGCAGCGCACGGCGATCGCGCGCGCGGTCGTGGGCGGCCGCTCGCTGATCCTCGCCGACGAGCCGACGGGAGCCCTCGACTCGCACACCGGCGAACTCGTTCTGCGGATGCTCCGCTCGCGCATCGACGACGGTGCGGGCGGCATTTTGGTCACCCACGACGCGCGGCACGCCGCGTGGGCCGACCGCATCGTCTTTTTGAAGGACGGGCGAATTGTGAACGAGACGCGGCGGGACGACCCGTCGGCGCTGCTGGGAGCGCGAGCGTGAGCGAGGGTGTGGGTCGCCCCGCCCGACCGCCCCTGCGGATCGCGCTGCGCCTCGCCGCCCGAAACGCGCGTCGCTCACTCGGGCGCAGCATCCTAATCGTCGCGATGATGGCGATCCCGGTCGCCGGAATGTCGGCGACGGCAGTTGTGGTGGCGAGCTCGAACCCGACGGATCAAGAGCTGGTCGATCTGCATTTCGCCGATGCGACCGCGATTCTGCAGGTGGCTGGTCCGTCGAACTGGGACATCACGCAGGGATCGCGCACGCCCGTAGGGCAGTACTTCGACCTTGTCGCGCCGCCGGGTGCGGAGAGCGAACCACGTGAGTTCGTGGACCCTCGAGACGCTATCGAGGGGCGCGTGCTCGCCGTCACGGAGGTGTACCTCGCGGTTCAGGCCGGTGACACTATTCGTCAGACGTTCGCCACGGCGGGCGACGTCTTCATTCCCGAACTGGACGGGCGGTACACGCTCCTCGAGGGCCGCGCGCCTTCGAGTGACGCCGAAATCGTTCTCACCCCGCCGCTCGCGGATGACCTGCAGGTCTCGGTCGGCGACTCCGTAACGGTGCTGCCTGATAAGTCGGAGGCAACCGTCGTGGGGCTCGGCCGCTCGATGCACGCCGACGACGCGACACTCGGCATGTTTGGCTCAGAGGCCCTGTTCGGCATCGACACGAATGACCCTGCGGCCCTCGAGCGGCCCCTGTTCTACGCCCTCGACGCGACCCTCACCTGGGACGACGTGCTCGCCCTCAACGAGCAGGGCATCGTGGCTACCTCACCCGAGATCATCCTGGGTGACGGACCGTACCCCGGGGCGCTGCCGGATGAGTACTTCGGCGACGTGCTGGGTTTCCAGAGTCAGTTCCTGGCACTCGCAGCGCTCATCGGTGGTTTTCTGCTCGTGCAGGTGATTCTGTTGGCGGGGGCGGCGTTCCTGGTCGGCGCGCGCCAGCAACAACGCGCGCTCGCCGTCGTCGCGAGCGTCGGCGCCGAAAACCGCCTTCTGCGCTCGGTCGTCACGACCAACGGCGTCGTCCTCGGGATGCTCGGTGCCGTTCTCGGAACCGGTCTCGGTATCGGAGCGGGTGCGCTCGTCATGGAACTCACGCGCACCGGAAGCGCGCTGCAGTATCCCGGGTTCCACCTCAACCCATGGCTGCTCGGCGGCACCGCGCTGTCTGCGGTCGCGGCGGGCTGGGTGGCCGCCGCGATCCCGGCACGCGTCGCCACGCGCGTCGACATTGTTGCGGCGTTGCGCGGCGCGCGACGGCCTGCGGTGGCCCGCCGTGGTGCCAAGCGTGTCGCAACGGCGATTGGCCTTCTGGGCGCGCTGTCGGCGGCGGGCGGCGCGGTGGGGCTCGCCTACGTGCGCACGTTGGATGCGTATCCGCCCCAGCTTGATGCACTGTTCGTGATCGCGATCGGTGGAGGTGCCGTCGCACTCCAGGGCGCCATGGTGCTCGCGCTCCCGAGCGTCCTCCGCCTCATCGCGCGGCGCACCGAGCGCGCCACGACCGCGGTCCGCTTGGCGACGCGCGACACGTCGCGTAATTCGGGGCGCACGGTGCCGGTGGCCGCCGCCGTCATGACCACCGTGTTCCTCTCGTCGTTTCTGCTCACCGCGATGGGGGGAGTGCAACTCGACAGCGAGGAAGGCTGGACGTGGACAGCGCCGCCGAATTCGATCACCGTAGCGGCGCGCACGACCAACGAGCTCACCGGTGAGACGAGCATCCGCGACGATCTCGACGAGCTCGCTGCGGGCGTCGCTGACATCGCGGATGCGCCAGCGACCATCGTCAACGGTGTGCCGACAATCACCACCTGGGGGTCTGACCCGCTCACTGGCGAGCCGACGATCCCCGAACAGGGCACGACGACCCTGATCGTTGATGTCGACCCATCCCAGGTCTGCCCGTTGAGTGACCCGTTCAGAGACACTCCGGTGGGTACGGACTTCGATGAGTGGTACGAGCAGAGCCTGGCCGACCCGCGCTGCGCTGACCGCGCGAATCAGGATTCTGCACTCAATACGAGTTGGGACATCGCTGACACGGTTCGCGTCGGCACGATTTCAGAACTCGAAGCCGCGATCGGTCAACCCTTGTCGTCCGCCGCGCGAGAGGCGTTATCGCGCGGCGATGCGGTGGCGCTTCGGCCGGAATATGTGGCCGACGGTGTCGCCTCGCTGCGTTGGTTGGACAGCACGCAGATTCCGATGGAGGGGCTGTCTCGCGACCAGAGCGTGCGTGAAGACCGTGTGGATGCCGTCGTCCAAACCCTCGACGTGCAAGTTCCGGGCGCCCTCCTCATGTCTCCCGAAACCGCGGAGGGTCTGGGGCTCGAGCCGACACCCGGCGTCATCATTGCGCACCCGCCGTTTACGGCAGGCGCCG
>DASSWY010000077.1:0-2070 GCA_035704325.1 Microcella sp.
CGCCAGCGCCGCTACACGCGCTGAGTCCCGCGACGAGCGCGAGCGCTCCCACCGCGGCGGTTGTCGCCCTCATCTTCTGAGAATGGAACATCGTGAAACCTCTCTGTTTCGGTGACGAGCATGTGTCCGACCGATCGTAAAGCGCGCGCATACGAATGCGCAATCGGATGCGCGACATTTTTTTCGGTGGCCGGTGACCGTCACGCGGGCGCCCCGTCACGTGCTCTCCGGCGCATGTCGCTCGTAATGCCTCACCTCGTGGCGCCGGAAGACGGCGCGGTGGAGAGCGCGCTCAGACCCCCGGCTGGCGAGGGTCTCGGCAGGGGCCGCCTGCGAAACTCTCCCGCGAAGAGGCGGGCGGCAGGGTTAGAAGTGGGTGTGTCCGATGCGCTCGAGCGCGTCGACGACGAGAGCCCAGAAGCGATCGACGTCGAGGTCCATGGCGACGTGCGTCGTGCATCCGGCCGGTGCGGGCGCGCGCAGATCGGCGACCGTCATGCCGAGCGTCGACGTGCCGGTGAGCTCGACCGTGAGGGGAGCGGCAATCGTGCGCACGATCGTCGGGTCGATGACGGCCGCAACCGCGACAGGGTCGTGGACGGGCGGGTGGTCGAAGCCCTGGGCGTCTTTGTAGGTGTGCCCGAAGAAGTCGAGCAGCTCGCCGACGAAAGCCGCCGCCGGGGTGCCGATCGCGGCGATGCGCGCGGCAACATCGGGCGTCGCGAGCGCCTGGTGGGTGACGTCGAGCCCCACCATGACGAGCGGCCACGACTCGTTCATGACGATGTGGGCGGCCTCGGGGTCGATCACGATGTTGAACTCGGCGACCGCGTTCCAGTTGCCGACGTGCACGCCGCCGCCCATCAGCACGACCTTCTTCACCCGCTCGACGATGCGCGGCTCGAGGCGCGCGGCGAGCGCAATGTTCGTCAGCGCGCCGGTCGGCACCAGCGTGACGGTGCCGGGCTTTTCGGCCATCACGATGTCGATGATGAGCTGAGCGGCGCTGCGCTCGTCGAGCGAGATCCTCGGCTCGGGCAGCACGGGCCCGTCAAGGCCCGACTCGCCGTGAATGTCGGGCGCGGTCTCAATCGAGCGCACGAGGGGGCGCTCGGCGCCGCGGGCGAACGGGATACCCGTGATGCCGGCAACGCGGCCTACGGCGAGCGCATTGCGCGTCACCTTCTCGATCGTTTGGTTGCCCATGACGGTCGTGACGGCGAGCAGCTCGATGTCGGGGCTGCCGTGCGCGAGCAGCATCGCAATCGCGTCGTCGTGACCGGGGTCGCAGTCGAGGATGATCTTCTCGGGCATCGCACCAGATTAGGGCCAGCGCGCCCACTAGATTTGTACGCATGACGACGGCGACAGAGCACCACCTTCCCGGCACCGATCTCGCTCTCGAGCAGCTGCCGAAGGTGTCGCTGCACGACCACCTCGACGGAGGCCTGCGGCCCGCCACGATCGTCGAACTGGCCGCCGATGCCGGCGTTGATCTACCAACGACCGACGCCGACGAACTCGGCGTCTGGTTCGCCGAGAAGTCGAACTCGGGCTCGCTGGTCGAGTACCTGAAGACATTCGACATCACCACCGCGGTCATGCAGACGCGCGAGGGCCTCGAACGCGTCGCCCGCGAGTTCGTCGAAGACCTCGCCGCTGACGGCGTCATCTGGGGTGAGATCCGCTGGGCGCCCGAGCAGCACCTCACTCGCGGTCTCTCGCTCGACGAGACGGTCGAGGCCGTGCAGGTGGGCCTGGAGCAGGGCGTCGATGCCGCCCGCAATGCCGGCCACCGCATCCGCGTTGGTCAGCTGGTCAGCGCGATGCGTCACGCCGATCGCGGCCTCGAGATCGCCGAGCTTGCCCTGCGTCACCGCGACGCAGGCGTCGTCGGCTTCGACATTGCCGGCGCCGAGGCGGGCTTCCCGCCGAACCGCATGCGCGACGCGTTCGAGCTGCTGGCGGCGAACTTCTTCCCCGCCACGATTCACGCGGGTGAGGCCGACGGTCTCGACAGCATCCGCAGCGCGCTGAACGACGGTCGGGCCCTGCGCCTCGGCCACGGTG
>DASSWY010000100.1:0-7943 GCA_035704325.1 Microcella sp.
CATGAAGGCGGTCACCGCGGCGGCGACCTCGAGGTAGATCTCGTGTGCGCCGGCGTCGGGCGTGCCGAACAGCTGCAGGTCCATGACCATGCCGGTCATGCCCGCCTCGCCGAAGAAGAGCGCGTACAGGCTCCACAGGAAAGCCGCAGCGACACCCGTCGAGATGAGCGTGTCCATGGTGGCGGCGCCGTGCCGCGCGTTGATGACGGCGGCGCGGTGGAACGGCCACGCCCCCCAGACCGCGACGGGCGCCGCCAGGGCGAGCACGAGCCACTGCCAGTTCGGGAACTGCAGGGCGGGCACCATCGACAGCAGCAGCACGGGCACGGTGAGCGCGACGACGATCGCGAGTCGCTGGCGGGCAGCGGCGAGCGGATCGCTCGCGCCCGCATCCCCCGACGCGGATGCTCGGGGCTCGGTCGGCGGGGCGACCGGCGTCGCCGTGTAACCCGCCTTTTCGACGGCTGCGATGAGGGCGCCGAGGTCCGCACCCGCCGCACCGTCGGCATCCGGAGCGGGGGTGACGGTCGCCTTTTCGGTCGCGTAGTTGACGCTGGCGCTCACGCCGGGAAGCTTGTTGAGGCTGCGCTCGACGCGGTTGGCGCAGGCGGCGCAGGTCATGCCGCCGATCTCGAGCTGCACGGGGGCGAGGGTCGTCATGCCCCCATTGTGACATACCCCTCGGGGGTACTGCTGGGTGGGTTTCGAGAAGTGGCTAGTTGTTCAGCGTGACGAGCACCGTGAGGGTCTGGCCGCCGTCGGTCGTGACGACGACGCTCTCGGGCGTGACGGCGTACACGGCGTCAGGCGACTTACCCAGCGCAATCGCGCTGGGCTCGATCGTGAGCGCGCCGATCGGCTGCCACTCGACCCCGTCGATCGTGCGCCACAGCTCACCGCTCTGCGTCACGCCGACGATGCGCCACTCGCTCGTGCCGACGGGAGGTGTGGCGAGCATCACCAGCTCGGGCGCACCCTCGACGGGCGCGAAAGTCTGACCGCGATCAGCGCTCGCCTGAAGCCCGTCAGGCGTCACCGCAAACAGGGTTGACGCGTCGGCCGTGAAGGCCAACGCCGAGGCGTCAAGACTCGCGGCCGTCTGCCACGACAGACCTCCGTCTGGGCTGTAGTAGATCGACCCGGTCACGCTGTCGGCAGCGGCGAGGACGCCGTCGGCGGGCGTGGCCCCCGCGCTCGCGATCGCGTGGAAGTCGACGTCGCCCTCGAAGGCCAGCGGCTGCCACTCACCCGATTCCGTATCGATCTCCCACAGGCCGAGGTGCGCGTCGTCGGCCTCGTCATCGGCCGGGTGCCCGCTCACCAAGATTCGCGTGCCGAGCCGCTCGTACGACTTCACCTCGGCGACGCGCTCACCGAGCAGATCGGTGCCGCCGACGGTCTCCCCCTCCTCCGTGGGGAGGGGGGCTTCGCGAACGCCGGCCGCGGTCGCGATGCGCACGACGCCAGCAAGCTCGTCAATGTCGAGCGCGGTGAACTGGCCGTCGGCGGATGAGGACTCGAGCAGTTCTGCGTCCATCGACGCTTCCCCGCCCGGTGCTGTCGTTGTCGCGTCGGCGCCATCGGCGGCCTCTTCGCCGTCGGCGGCGCATCCCGCGAGGGCGAGCACGACGACGCCCGCGGCCGCGCACGCACGCGCAAAAGTGGACCAGTTTCGAGAAGTCATAACCGATCGAGGGTACGCCGCGTATGCGCAGATGCATAAATCGCGCTCAGCTGAGCATTCGTACACAAACGGAAAGTTCAGTAGGGGTTACGGATGCGGGGCTCGGCAGCGTCTCCGTACGGTGCGCGTGGGGGTCCGTCGTGGCACCCCTGTTTGCACCCCAGCGAAGGGCCATCGGTCATGAATTTCCTGTCGTCTCGTCACCCCTCAAGAACGCAGCGGAGACCGCGCGCGGTGCGCGTCTCGCGCGGTGCCGCCGTTGCCGCGGTTACGGCCCTCGTCGGCGGCAGCATTCTGGCAGCCCCCACTGGTGATGCCGCCGAGGCGGCGGCCGTTCAGCAAATTGACTTCACGAGCGCCTCGCCCACCCCGTGGGTGGTACCCGAGGGCGTGCAGCAGATTCAGGTGTTTGTCGCCGGTGGCGGCGGCGGCAACAGCACGTCGGCAGTCCTGCCCACGGAGATCGAAGGTGGCGCGGGGCGCACGGTGCTCGCCCTCATTGATGTCACGCCGGGTGAGCAACTGGTTTTTCAGGTCGGACAAAGTGGTGGCGCGGGTTTCTCGCGGGGTGAACCCGGAGGCGGTGGCGCAGGCTGGCGCACGGGTGGTGCAGGCAATACCGGCTCCCTTGAGGGCCGAGCTGGCGGGGGCGGGGGCGGCGCGTCCGCTGTCCTCCGCGGTGGTGCACCGTTGATCGTCGCAGCGGGTGGCGGCGGCGCGGGCGGTGACGCTGCCTTCTCGATCCAGCGCGGAGGCGTGGGCGGACCAGGCGGTTTCGCCGGCCAAAACGGCCAGGGTGCGGGCAACAACGGCGGTGGCGCCCCCGGGGCCATTGAGGGCGGCAATGGCGAGCAGGGCGACGACGCCGGGTCCAGTTCCAGCGGCGGCGGTGGGGGCGGCGGTGGCGCTGGGCTACGCGGTGGAGCCCGCGGCGGCGGCGGCGGCGCAGGCGGGGGCGCTGGCGGCGGCGGCGGTGGAGGTTCGACCTTTACCGCCGACGGCGTGACGGTGCAGGAGCTCGGCTTCTTCCTCCCCGAGTCTCGCGGCATCATCTCCGTGGCCTTCACCCCGGTCTTCGCCACGACGACCGAGATCGTGCCGATCGCCTCCGAGGTTGTCGTGGGAGCGCCGACCACTATCGACGTCACGGTGACGAGTTCGCAGCCGGGCCTCATTGCCACTGGAGAAGTGGACCTCTATGACGGCGACCGCCTGCTCGGGACGCAGGCCCTCCTGAGTGGGGTCGCGACCTTCAGCGGGGTGACGATCGGACTCGGTGAGCGAATGCTGTTCGCCGACTACCGGCCCGTCACCACGGACAACGATCCTGCCGACCTTCTGCCCTCCTCCGACGACGTGATCGTCACCGGGCTCCCGGTCGCCACATCGACCACTCTCGGCCTCTCGACCAGCTCCGTGGGGGCTGGCGACGGCGTCACCATCACCGCAGACGTGGCCATCGCGGGGCTGGGCAACGCTGTTCTCACGGGCGTCGTCGAGCTCTTCGCCGACGACGAGGTGATCGCGACTGTTCCCGTGTCGAATGCACAGCGCGCATCCACGACCCTCATCGGCGAGGTGCCGGGCGAGCGCGTCATCGTCGCCCGCTACCGCGGTGCGGTCGAGTCGCTGCCGTCGGAATCGACTCCGGCTGCGCTGCTTGTGAGCGCACGACCGACCACGGTGCGCGTACAAGCGCCGGGCACGACGTACCAGGTGGGCGAGGAGGTGCTCGTTTTTGCCCGGGTGGAGCGCTCCACCGCCTCGAACGCGGCGCTGACCGGCACCGTGCAGTTCGAGCTCGACGGGGTGCCGGTGGGCTCGCCCCAGTTGGTGGTCGACGGGCAGGCGCGACTCAGCCTGCCGTCGGTTCAAGCCGGTGTTCGCGCGGTCACCGCGGTGTACTCCGGCGACACCGTCAACGCACGCTCGGTGTCCGACCCGACGGGCTTGCGCGTGCAGCCCGCACCGCCGATTCCGCAACTCAGCGGCACCGGCCCCGTGGGTTCCCTCAGCGGGCCGTCGCGACGTGGGGCATCCACCCTGCCCGCGACAGGCTCGGGCGACGTCACAGGAATCGTCGCGCTCATGGGCGCGCTGATGCTCGGGGGCGTCGCTCTGCGATTCAGCGCACGACCGCGTCGGGCGACTGCGCGCTGATCGACCGCAGCGCCTCGGTGGCCTCCGCGCGAGTGGAGGCCCCGAGGCGTCGCATGGTGGCGGCGACATGTGAGTCAACGGTGCGCACGGACAGCTGCAGGCGGTCGGCGATGTCGCGGTTTGTCATTCCCTGCACCAGTAGCGCGGCGACCTCACGCTGGCGGGCCGTCAGGCCGGCTGACGGCAAGGAGGTCGGAATCCACACGCCAGCATGCGCGGCGCTCGCGAGCGTGCGCCGCTTCGCCGCTGCGCTCTCTCCGTCGAGGGCCTGCAGCTGGTCGAGGCGCGCGGCAATCGCCGGCGCACCCTGGTCGAGGCGGTCAACAAAAGCGCGGTCGGATGCCCGGGGCAGCCCGTACACGCCGCGCGCGTGATCGAGCCACAGCGCCGGCAACGCGAGCTCATCACGATCGACGCGTTCAGCGATCGCGTCGAGGGCGATTTTCGGGTTGTCGCCGAGCGCGATTCGGGTCAAGGCGGCCCGGTAGTCCAGGTCGGCACGCGTGGTCGCGCTGGCCCGCTCGTCAGAGACGTCCCGCGCTCGAAGGTGCTCCCGCGCGGTTGCCGTGTCACCGCGAGCGGCAGCCACCTGCGCGGCCAGGACACGAACAACATTCAGCAGGCCGGTGAAGTCGGCCTCCTCGCGCATGCGCAGGGCGGTGGTCATGTGTACGTCGGCCTGAACCCAGTCGAGTCGAGCGATGGCCAGTGCCGCGCTGAAGAGGGCGTGTGCCGACCCCAACAGTGGATCCCGCGGTGGCGGGAAATTCACCCGGTCTGGCTCGCCGCCCCACACGCTCACGAGCGCGAACGCCCCCTGAAGGCCTTGCTCAACGAGCGGGGGTGATTGCGGTTCGCGGTCCAGCCGTTCGAGAGAGTGGGCGAGCCGGTCCGCGGCGGAACGCGGCGACCCGTCAAGGGCCTCCGCAAGCGCCCACGGCACCGCGAGCTCCAGCTGAAACGTGGCGGGAGGATCGCCGAGCGAGGTGATCGCCGTGAGCAGGTCGCGATGACGGCCTGCGAACCCCAGGCGGCGCACGGCGTCCCACGCAATCAGGTGGGACGATTCGGCATCACCAGCAGCGCGCAGAAGCGCTGCGGCCGTGCGCAAAATTTCGAGACTGCGCTCGATTCCGCCTGCCCCAAACTGTGCGAGGTCGGCGCCGACCAGCGTGATTCGGTGCACGAACGAGGGGTCGCCGGTCGCGACCGCAGGCAGCCGCGCCTCGACGAGCTCCCACAGGCGCCGCGCCTCGGCGATCTCACCCAATTCATGAAGCGCGCGCACCCGCTCGCTGAGGGCCACGGTGACAAGCAGGGGGTCCTCGTCGGCTGCGAGGACGGCGGCCGTCAACTCGAGTACAGCGACCCGACTTCCGTCTGCCAGCGCCGAGCGGCACCGTGAGACGAGGTCACGCGCGGCTGCCCGAACCTCGTTACTGGCCTCTCCCACCCCTTGATCTAAACATGCGAACTGTGTCGTGCAATGGGTGCGATGAGCTTTTCGCGGCCCACGAACGACCTATCGGGAACGGTCTAGCGGCCGACGATTTCGTAGCCGGCGTCCGCGATGGCGGTGCGCAGAGCATCCGTCTCGATGGGGTGCGTGGCCTGGACCGTGACGCGGGATGCGCCCTGCGCGTTCAGGTCGACGTTCACGTTCACGACGCCCTCGATCGCGCCGACCTCCTCGGTCACGCTCGCGACGCAGTGGCCGCAGGTCATACCGCTGACGAGGAACGAGGCCTCGACGCCGGCGACGCCCGCAGTGGGCTCGCCAGCGGTGGCACCGTCTGCGGCTCCGTGGCCGCAGCCGCACGCGCCGCCACCACAGCAGCCGCCACCCGACGAGGCGAGCAGGTTCAGGGGTTCACGAGAGGTCGCGTCGATGTTCATGCCCCCAGTGTCGCATACCCCGCTGGGGTACCCAGCCTCACCGTGCTCAGCCAATTACCGGCGGGCACGCGGCAAGCATGCGGCTATCGCGCATCCCGGTCGCGGCTGACCCGCGTGTACTGCCGTTACCTGCCCCACCGATGGAGGCCTCCATGGTCGTCGACGACACTGTCCCGCGCGCGCTCCCGAGCGCCGTCGACACGGTGATCATCGGGGCAGGATGCGCCGGTCTCGCCCTCGCGTCCCGCCTCGCCGACCAGGGCTACGCCCGGTCGGTTCTCGTGCTGGATGCGCGCCACGACTACCGCGACGACCGCACCTGGAGCTTTTGGTCGCCCTCGGAGCACCGCCTGAGTGGAATTGTCACCCAGGCGTGGCCCTCCTGGCGATTCGGCGCCGGATCCTCCGCCGCCCGCGGGGCTGCCGCAGCCGCCGACCACAGCGTGCCCGGCCTCAGCTACCAGGCGATCCGCGCGATCGACTACTACCGCGACGCGCAGGCCCGTATTGCCGCATCAGCCCACGTGTCGCTGCGGCTCGGCGTGACGGTCGCCGACGTTGAGGCGGCGCGGCCGCCGGCGCTGGGGACCATCGGCGATGTTTCCTCCCGTGCGCTCGTGCACACGTCGGCAGGCACGGTCGCTGCCCGCCACGTGGTCGACACGCGCCCCGAGTCGACCCGCGCGACCCTGTTCCAGTGCTTCGTCGGCGTCGAGGTCGTGCACGGCGGCGCCCTGCACGCGGCCCCCAGCGTCGTCGAGTCGTCGAGGGCGGGCCTGATGACGCGCATGCGGTCTGACGATGCGGGGTTCGTCTTCACGTACGTGTTGCCACTCACCCCGACGACCGCGCTGATCGAACTCACCCGCTTCAGCGTCGAGCCGCTGCCCCTCGATCGCCTGGCGCGCGAACTCGACGACGAGCTCGCGGCCCTGGGCCTCAGCGACGCCGTCGTGGTGCGCGACGAGTCGGGCGTTCTGCCGATGGGTGCCGACCCGGCACCCGAGTCCTCCATCCCCGGCGTCGTTCGCGCCGGTAACGGCGGAGGCGCCCTGCGGGCCGCGACGGGGTACGCGTTCTCGCGCATCCACGACTGGGCCGAGGCGGCGTGCGCGTCAATGCTCGCGGGCGGCGCGCCCCTCCCGCACCCGCCCGAGCCGTGGGTGCAGCGCCAGATGGACCGCATCTTCCTGCAGACGCTGCGCGCGCATCCTGAACGCACCCCTGAGTTCTTCCTCCGTCTCGCGCAGCGGGTCGCCCCGGCGAGGTTGACCCGGTTCCTCACCGACCGGGCACGTGCATCCGACCTTGTCGCGATCATCCTCGCCTTACCGTTTGGGCCGTTCCTCGCTCAGATTCCCGACCGCACGGGCGTTCTCGATCGGCGAGAGCTGCGGGTGCGCGCCCCCCGGGTTGCCGCCCCCACACGGGTACCCCGCGACGCCTCGGTCGAACGCGAGCCCGCCGCGTGAGGGTGCCCATCGAAACGCTGCTGTTCAGCGGCATGGCCCTCGTCGCCGCGTTCGCCTACCTCCTGGCCGACCCAGGCGTTCCGGTGGTCGTGCAGATCTCGGTCATCGCGGTGCTCGTGGCGGTGCTCGGCCTGCCCCACGGAGCTCTCGACCCGGTGGTCGCGCGACGCGTCGGGCTCTGGCGGGGGCCCCGCAGCCTCGCGGCCTTCACGCTCGGCTACCTCGCGGTATCCGCCGCCGTGGTCGGACTCTGGCTGATGGCGCCGGTCGCCAGCCTCGTCGCCTTCCTGCTCATCTCGGCCGCGCACTTCGGAGGCGACTGGAACGCGCGCGGGCCCGTCTCGCTCCGCCTCACCGTCGGAATGGGCCTGCTGAGCATGCCCGCCCTGGCCGACGAATCGGCCGTCGCCGATCTCTACGTCACGCTGTCCGGCCCGGATGCCGCGCTCATCGCGATGGTGCAAAACGCGATCGGCCCGCTGCTGCTGGCGGGGATGATCGTGGCCGGGGCGATCGCGGCCCGGCGGCGCCCTGCCGACGGGCTCGAAATCGTCGTCGTGGTCGCGCTCGCGCTCACCACGCCGCCGCTCGTGTTCTTCATCATCTACTTCTGCCTGCTGCATTCGGCCCGCCACCTGCGCGAGGGTTTCGTCGAAGAACGCGGGGTCGTGCCCCGTCGCGCGGTCGTGACAATCGTCGCCGGCGCCACCATCGTGCCGATCATCGCCGCC
>DASSWY010000127.1:0-2276 GCA_035704325.1 Microcella sp.
CGCTGGTTAGAAGGGGAACTCGCCGTCGGCGAAGTCACCCGGGCTGTACTTCTGGATGTCGTTGCCGATGATCAGCTGGCCGTCAACCGTGACGCTCTCGTAGCCGCCGAGGGGCCACTCGAGGTCGAGACCGGTCTCGACCGGCTCACCCTTCAGCATCTTCAGGGCGACGTAGTTCAGCGCCCAGCCCCAGCCGGCCGGGTCCCAACCCTGGCCGTAGGCCATGTAGCCGTCTTCGAGGTCGGGGCCGGCCACCGAGGGCAGCGTCAACGCGACGTTGGCGATGTCGGTGATGCCCTTCTCCCGAAGCGCCGATGCCATGCCGCTGCCGCCCGAGGGCGTCGTGGCGAGGTAGCCGTCGATGTCGGGGAATGCCCCCAGAATCTCGTCGGCGAGCTGACGGCTGTGCTGGTCGTCGTTCAGGTTCTCGTACGGCGTGGGCGTCAGCAGCGTCATGTCGGGGCAGTTCTCGGCGATCCAGGCGTTGGCCGCCTCGAGCCACAGCATGTGCGACTCAGACGTCAGCAGGCCGACGCTCGTCGCGTACTCGCCCTCGCAGTTCATCGCCTCGGCGAGACCCTGGCCGAAGCCCTCACCGAAGGTGGCGTTGTCGAACGACTCGATGTCGAAGTCGATCGCCTCGGTGCCGACGAGCTGCGTCGCCTCCGTGACACCGACGATGATGCCGGCGTCGCGAGCGCGCTCGAGGGTCGGGGCGATACCGATCGGGTCGTTGGGCACCACGATGAGTGCGTCGACGCCCTGAGCGATGAGGTCTTCAACGATCTGGACCTGCAGGGCGGGGTCACCCGAGTCTGGGCCGGTCTGATACGCCTCAACCTCGTCGCCGAAGGCCTCGTTGAACATGTCAACGCCCTCGCTCATGCGCTGGAACCAGGTGATGCCTTCCACCTTCGAGACCGTGACAATGCGGAACTTGTCACCGTCTGCACCGGCGCCGGGCTCTCCGCCCGTGCCGGAAGTGGCGTCCGTCGTGCTACACGCCGCGAGGAGGCCGATGGTGGCCACCGCGGCGACGCCTACGGCAAACTTTCGCGTCCTGAACATTCGTTCTCCTTTGAACAGATCACTGGTGCAGTGGTCTTGGGGTACTGATCACGCTATGGAGCCCGCCCGATCCGCAGAATTGGGACTTTCCCTATTCGGGGGGTAGGGGAACCCCCACACGCGGGGTAGGGCCCTGCGGCGGGCGCAGACACGACAACAGCCGGGTAGACAGGTACGCGTCTACCCGGCTGTGCCGGCCCCCTCGCCGGCGCCCGAGTGTGGCCGGGCGAGGGGTCGAGTGGGGAGGTAATCAGGCGATCAGGTGAGAATCTCGAGCGGGTTTTCGAGCAACTCGATGAAGCGGTGCAGCCACCGCGCGACCAGAACGCCGTCGACGGGCCGGTGATCGGCCGACACCGTCACGGTGAGCGTGTGGCCCACCTCGATGACGTCGTTCTCACCGACGACCGGCCGCTTCACGACAGCGCCCACGGCGAGAATGCCCGCGTGCGGCGGGTTGATGATGGCCGAAAACTCCTCAACGCCGAACATGCCGAGGTTCGTCACGGTGAACGTGCCGCCCTCGAGTTCGTGCTGCTTGAGCTTGCCGTCGGCGGCCCGCTCGGCGAAGTCGCGCACGGCCGCCGAAACGCCGCCAAGCGAGGTGCGGTCGGCGTCGCGAACGACGGGCGTCACGAGGCCGCGGTCCGTCTGAATCGCGACCGCGACATCCACCGTGTGGTGGCGACGCACCGCGTCGGCGCCCCACGTGACGCGCACGTCGGGGAACTCCGCGAGCGCCACGGCAACCGCCTTGACGACGAAGTCGTTGATCGAGACACGGGATTCGCGGTTCGCGTTGACGCGCGTTCGCAGGGCGAGTAGCTCGTCGACGCGCGCGGTGCGGGTGAGGTAGAAGTGCGGCGCATCCTGCTTGCTCGCCTGAAGCGCTCCGGCGATCGCCCGCCGCAGCTTCGTGTGCGGCACCTCGTCGTAGTGCTCCGTCGAAACGGCCGCGGCCGAAGCCGGGGCAGCAGCAGGGGCGGGTGGGGCAGCGGCGGGTGTCGCCGACGAGGTGCCAGCGCCCTGGGCTATCGCCCGGTCAACGTCGGCGCGAATGATGCGACCCGACGGGCCGGTGCCGACGATCGCGTCGAGCGGCACCCCGGCGTCACGGGCGATCTTCCGCGCGAGTGGCGACGAGAAGAGCCGATCACCGGAGGCGGCGGGGGCGGGCTCGGCGGGAAAAGGCGCCTCGCTCACCGCGG
>DASSWY010000332.1:0-6776 GCA_035704325.1 Microcella sp.
TGGCTCGACGAGGCGTTCGTCACCGAACTCGGCGGCCGTCAAGAGATGAGCGAGTGGCTCGTCGCGCACGGCTTCCCGTACCGCGACTCGGCCGAGAAGGCCTACTCGACCGACGCCAACATCTGGGGCGCCACCCACGAGGCGAAGACGCTGGAGCACCTCGACGTGTCGCTCGAGACCGTTGAGCCGATCATGGGCGTGCGCTTTTGGGACGAGAGCGTTGAGATCGCCACCGAGGATGTGCGGATCGCCTTCGAGGCCGGTCGTCCGGTCGCGATCAACGGCGTGGAGTACACCGACGCGGTCGCCCTCGTGCGCACGGCGAACGAGATCGGCGGCCGCCACGGGCTCGGCATGAGCGACCAGATCGAGAACCGCATCATCGAGGCGAAGAGCCGCGGCATCTACGAGGCTCCGGGCATGGCGCTGCTGCACATCGCGTACGAGCGGTTGCTCAACGGCATCCACAACGAAGACACGATTGCGAACTACCACGCCGAGGGTCGCCGCCTCGGGCGCCTCATGTACGAGGGCCGCTGGCTCGACCCGCAGTCGCTCATGCTGCGCGAGTCGATTGTGCGCTGGGTGGCGTCGGCCGTCACCGGTTCGGTGACCCTGCGCCTGCGCCGCGGCGACGACTACACGATTCTCGACACGACCGGCCCGACCCTGTCGTACGCGGCCGAGAAGCTGTCGATGGAGCGGGTCGGCGACGCCGCCTTCGGCCCGACCGACCGCATCGGCCAGCTGACCATGCGCAACCTCGACATCGCCGACTCGCGCGCCCGACTCGAGCAGTACGCGGGGCAGGGCCTCATCGGTGGCCCGACGGCTGAGCTGGTCGGTCGCATGACGGCCGGCGAGGCCGAGGCGATCACGGCGGGCGACTCGCACGAATTCGACGCGTTCGACGCCGCCGGCGAGGGCGCCGCGTTCGACTCGGGTACCGACTAGAGCACCCGAGCGGTTCGCCGCACCCTCCCCGGCGTCGCTCTCGGGCTGGCCTCAGGCCCGTGCGAACGCGCGAATCGGTGAGTCCGTCATCACGAAGCGCACGGGCATGACAGCCGATGCCACCGCGACGAGCAGGGTGCCCGCGGCGAGCACGGCCACAAGGCTGACCGGGATCGCCGGTACGACCATCTTCCACGGCAGGGCGCTGCCGAGCACGCTCTGCGCGCCCACCCAACCGAGCACCGCGCCGAGCAGCAGCCCGGCCAGCGTCGCGGTCGCACAGATGACCACGGTCTCGAGCACGACCGAGATGACGGCGTGGCGCCTCGACTGACCGAGCACGCGTCGCGCGGCGATCTCCCGCCCCCGCAGCCGCGTGCCCAGCGCAACCGACGTGGCGAGTCCGATGGCAGCGATCAGCACGATCATTGCCACCAGCACTCCCACGATGCCGAGCACGTCATCGATGACGCTGGTCGCGCTGTCCTCGAGGGGGGTGCCGGCGTACATCAGGCGCAGTGACAGATTGGTGCTCGCCGAGGCGACAGCGAACATCGTGACAATGCTCACGCCGATCGTGATGGCGAGCGCCGCTCGTGCTGTTCGGGCAGGATGCTCGGCGAGCGTCGCGCGCGCAATGGCGGCCGGCCCGCGCCGCGGCAGGATGCGCGCGATGAGTCGCAAGAAGCGCGGCAGGATGCCCGTCGCGCTCGCGAGGATTCCCGCGGCGAGCACCGTTCCCCCGGCGACGCCGACAAACGCCGCGAGCGGGGTGAGGGCGCCCCCGAGCACACTCAGGCCGAGCAGAATCAGCCCTGTCGCCAGCAGCAGTCGCGCTGGCCAGCCAATGCGCTGGTCATCGCTGCCGCCCGACTCGGTGACGATTGCTGCGCCGAGCGCGGTCGTCGGGTCGGCGGTGACGACCGCGGCCGAGCCGCGCCAGGCAGCGAGCACGACACAGCCCTGCAGCGCGATGAGGGGCAGCACGATCGAGGGGTCCACGACATCGGTGATCGCGAGGGTCTGCCCGGGTTCGCGGCGCGCGGCGGCAGCGATCGTCAGACCGACAACCCCCGCGGCCCCCACAAGCAGTCCGACGCCGCTCGCGGCGAGCGACAGTCGCGCGCCTTCCCGCAGGATGCGGCGTCGTTCGGTGCGCGCGGAGGCCCCGAGCAGACGACGCAGGGCAATGTCTCGCAAGCGCGTGGCCGTGACGAGGGTGAACGCGTTGGTCACCACCACCGTCGCCACGACGAGCGCCACCACAAGGAACGCGATGCTCAACACGCCCAGCACGACTTGCGCGGTCGCGCCCTCGCCGAACGGTGTCGACAGCACTCCCGCCTTCACGAGGGCGAAGCCCGAGGTGAGCACGACGATGTACGCCGCACTCGCGGCAACCGTGATGGCCGCCGCGAGGCGACCCCCTGACGCGATCACGGGGTACGCAGCGACGCGTCGCTGTGGTCGTGGGCGTCAGCGAGCATGAGCGCCGAGATGTCGGTGGCGTTCGCCCGGCCGAGCTCGGCGACGACGCGGCCGTCGCGCAGGGCGAGCACTCGGTCGGCGCGGCTGGCCGCTCGGGGGTCGTGCGTGACCAGAATCACGCCGCAGCCGCTGTCGACGACGAGTTCAGACAGCAGGCGCAGAACGACGTCACCCGTCGCAAGGTCAAGATTGCCCGTCGGCTCGTCGGCGAAGACCACAGCGGGACGGTGGGCGAGTGCGCGCGCGATCGCGATGCGCTGCTGTTGGCCACCCGACAGCTCGTGCGGCCGACGGTGCAGCACGCGGCCGATGTCGAGGCGCGCGATCAGTTCACGCTCCCAGACGTCGTCCCGCGATCGTTGCCGGGCTCCGAGGCTTTCGGGGAGCCGGATGTTCTCGAGCGCCGTGAGGCCGGGAAGCAGGTTGAACGACTGAAACACGAACCCCATGCGCTCGTGGCGGAGCGCCGCGAGGTGATCGTCGCTGAGGCGGGCAATGAGCTGCCCGTCGAGTTCGATCGTGCCGCTGCTCGGGGTGTCGAGCCCGGCCAGCAGGTGCATCATCGTCGACTTGCCCGAACCGCTCGGCCCGACGATCGCGGTCATCTCGCCGCGCCGGAAGCTTGCCGTGATGCCGGCGACCGCGCGGACGGCCGTGTCGCCCGAACCGAACACGCGAACCACGTCGGTGGCGCGGGCAACAACGGAGGGGGAGGGTGAATGTGTCATGCCTCGACGCTATGAACCGCCATGGGCACGACACATCGGCCGTGAGCGCCGAGCGACGCGGCGCGGGTACCGAGCGGGTGGTACCAGCGGATGAGTCGTCCTGACCGAGCGACCGAGGCTCAGCGGACGACAACGCGGCAGGATGGACGGATGCTGGCCGATGAGTACCGCGCGCGTCCCTCAGGAATTGTGGCGGACATCCTGCTGGGCCTGCTCGTCATCGTGCTTGCCGTTGTCGTGCCGAACTCGATTGCGGTGACTGACCCTCAGAACGCGGCGAGCGTTGTGCTGTCGATCGTGATTCTCGCGACCTCGGTCGGGGTGCGACGCATCGCGCCCGGCTTTGCCTTGGCGGGGGCGTGGGTGTCGGCGCTTCTGTGGATGGTCTCTCTGAACGACGTGATTCCGGCGCAGCTGGGCATTCTCGCGGTGCTCGCGAGCGCGGCCCACCACGGTTCACGACGCACCCTCGTCATGAGCGGTGTGTCGGTCGTCGGAGGAACGCTAGTCGGGCTCTGGTACCTGCTCGTGATCCAGTCGTGGGTCGGCGGGCTCTTGGCCACCGACATTGGTGGCTTGCCGCCCCGAGCCGTCACCTTCGGGGTGCTCGTCGGTGGGGTGTTCGCGGTGCCGTGGTTGATCGGGCTCGTGGCCCGCTTCGTGCGGCTGTCGCGTGAGCGCCGACGGCAGGCGGACGCGGCCGACGCCATCGCCGCAGAGGCCACGAAGGTCGCCGACGTCGAGGCCGCCCGCGTGGCCCTCGCCCGCGACGTGCACGACATCGTCGGCCACTCACTCGCGGTCATCGTCGCGCAGGCCGACTCGGTGCGCTTTCGCGGCGAGGGCGATGTCGATGCCGTTCGGGCGTCCGTCGACACGATCGCCGAGACGGCCCGCCGCGCGCTCCATGAGGTGCGTCAGGTGCTCGAGCAAACGGGCCCGGCCCCTGACGCGGTCGTCGACACCCTCGATCTCCATCGACTCATCGACGACGTTGCCGCCGCACGACCGGGTGTCATTGTGGCGCGGGCACGAGACGACCTCGCCGTGCCGCCGGGGGAGCCGGGTGTCGCGCTCTACCGCGCCACGCAGGAGTTGCTGACGAACGCGCTGCGCCACGGCGATACGGACGCGCCGATCACCGTGACCCTGACGAGCGACGCTGAGGGGATGCAGGTCACGGTGGACAACGCGATCGGGTCCGTTCCCGCATCGACCGCGCGCTCGGGCACGGGGCTCGCCGGAATCGCTGAGCGACTGGAGGCGGTCGGCGGGGCGCTCGTCATCGATCGCGGAGCATCCCGGATGGTCGTCACCGCGCGCATCCCCCTGGTGACCGGCAGGATGGACGTGTGACTGGCCGCATTCGTGTCGTCCTCGTCGACGATCAGCCGCTGTTTCGGGCGGGCGTTGCCGCGGTTATCGCGGCGCACCCCGACTGTGAGGTGGTGGGCGAGGCGAGCTCGGGGCGCGAGGCGATCACGCTGCTCGACGAGGTCGAGGCCGACGTCGTACTCATGGACATCCGTATGCCTGAGCTCGACGGCGCGGAGGCCACTCGACTGTTGATGAGCCCCGAGCGGGCGGCCCGCCGCGCGGTCCCGCTGCGCGTCATCGTGCTCACGACCTTCGCGCTCGATGAGCGAGCGCGTGCGGCGATCGACGTGGGAGCCACCGGGTTTCTCCTGAAAGACGCCAGCCCCGAGCTGCTGATTGCCGCCATCCGCGCGGTCTACGAGGGTGGTGCGGTCGCGGCGGGCGGCGATCTCGGGTCGTTCGGCGCCCCGCCGGCCTCCGAGCCGCCCCCTCCACCAGGGTTCGCGACGCTGACCGACCGCGAACGCCGCGTCTACGAGCTGGTGGTCACGGGGGCGAGTAACGCCGAGATCGCGGGGCAGCTGTTCCTCAGTGAGTCGACGGTCAAAACCCATGTTTCGAGCGTGCTGGCGAAGCTGGGCGCCCGCGACCGCGTCGCGCTCGTGGTGCTCGCGCACCGGGCGGGAGGGGAAGCCCCGCCAACAATTCCGTCATCGTGAGTTCGATGTGTCGCAGGCGCACTGGCCTTATGGCGTCAGCTCGCGCTCGATCTCGCGGGTGTGCAGGGCCGCTTGTGCTTCGCCGATGGTGGGGAAGTGCCCGATGAGTGTCCCGTCAGCCGTGATCAGTCGGTAGCGCAGTATTCCGTCGGTCTCGATCGTCGCGACGACGTCTGAGCCGTTTCGCCCGACGAGTGCGAGGTGCGGGACCCCTAACGCGACGCTCCAGGTGATGTCCGTCATGGTGGCCTCCTCGGTAAGGTGCGCAGGATCGCCGCGCAGTGAACCGAACCGTACGCCCCTTCTGCCTGGGAGGGCAGGGGATTGACGGGCGGCCGAAACGGGGCTACGTCGCCGGGCGATCGTCGGCCGGAACGCTGACGGTCGCGAAGAGGCGCCGCCGCGCCCCCTCCGGATGCTCGGTGCGCGTCACCAGCGGAACCAGCGCGTCGTTGATGGCCTGAATCGCCGTGCGCCACTCGTCATCGGTCGCCGTGAACGCGAGCTGGCGGAAGCCGGCGAGGTCACGGCCGAGATTCGGCTGGGGGCTGTCGAGGTAGTGGTCAAACGCGGTGGCGAGGCTTCCCAGAAAGGCGAGGAATCCGGCGCGCACGGCGTCGGGATTGTCGAGGGCGGGGTCGTCGGGGTTGACCGACACCCGGGCCGTGTCGAGGGCGAGGGTGCGCTCGACGGCGCCCCGAATGGGTTGCTCGGCAACGACCCGCACGACGCCCCCGTCGACCAGGGTGCCGACGTGGCGATACAGCGTCGCCGCCGGCACATCGGGCAGGAGGGCGGCGAGCTCGCGGGTGGTGATGGTGTCGCGCCCGAGCATCGTCTGCACGATGCGGAGGCGTACGGGATGCAGCAGTAGCTCGACGGTGCTCACGGTTCATCCTCTCACTTGTGGGAATGTTATCAATAGTGATATCAATGGATGACCCGAGCGAAAGGATCCCCATGCCCACCCGGCTCCTCATCGACGACGACCACCTCGTCGTGCGTCTGTCCTGGCGCGACCGCATCTTCGCGATGAGTCGCGATGCGCGCATCCCGCTGTCACAGATTGAGACCATCGACAGCGTTGACAACGGTTTCGCGGCCGTTGCGGGTGTGCGGGCGCCGGGCCTGGGCGTGCCCGCCGCCCGCAAGATCGGGCGCTGGCGTCAGCGCACGGGAACCACCCTCGCGGTCGTGCGGGGGCGCGGGCCGGCGATCGTCGTCACCGCGCGAGGCGGAAGCCTGCGATCCATCGTGGTCAGTGACCCGCAGGCGATCCGTCGGGCCGCGGAGTTGTCAGAACACCTCGAGCAGGTCGGCCGATGAGCGCCGCGCACACCACGAGCGCGTTCGTCGTGGAGGGCCCCGCGGGTCGCCTCGCCGGAACGCGTGAGCACGCGCCGCGGCCGACCGCGCTCGCCGTGCTGCTCGCGGGCAGCGGGCCCGTCGACCGCGACGGCAACACCCGCGGTCTGAACCTCACGATTCAGCGAGAGCTCGCCACCGCGCTTGCCGCGGCCGGAGTCGACTCCGTGCGCTACGACAAGCGTGGCGTGGGGGAGTCAGCAGG
>DASSWY010000250.1:0-4034 GCA_035704325.1 Microcella sp.
CGCAACTTCCAGCAGGCCTTCAACGCACCGAACAGTCCGTGGCTCACACTCGTGCGCAACGCGGTACTCGGTGACGGGGCATCCGTCGACGCCGACAACGACGAGATCACCGCGGTGCTCTCGCAGTAGCTTGACGAAGACCGGCCGGCACTCGGTTCGACCGCCGGGTGCCGGCCACCCGTACCCCTGAAAGGCCCACCATGACTGCCACGCTGGATTCGGCGTCGCCACCCGCCACACCCCCACCCGCCGCATAGCCCGAACGCCGCAGACGCCGTCGACGCACCACGGGTGGCGCCCTCGCCGGATGGCTCTACGCCACCCCGACCACACTCTTCGTCCTGCTGCTGTTCGTGCTGCCGCTCCTGCTCGTGTTCCAGATGTCGGCCTCCGACTGGCCGCTGCTCAGCGGCAACCAGGGGCTGAACTTTCCCGAGAACTACCAGGATGCGGTCTCGAACCGCTTCTTCTGGGACTCCGTCGTCTTCACGCTGACGTACACGGTGCTCACGACGATCATCCTGCTGGCGCTCAGCCTCGGCCTCGCCCTGCTCGTGCAGGAGTCGAGCCGTTGGAAGGGGCTGCTGCGCACGTCGTTCCTCATCCCGAGTGCGCTCGGCCTGGCATCCGCTTCGCTGCTCTTCTACGTGCTGTACTCGCCGATCGCGGGGCCGTTCGCCGATCTGATGGCGTCGTGGGGGTTCACCTTCCTCGGCACGCCCGAGGGCGCGCTGTGGTCGACGATCTTCCTCATCGTGTGGCGCTACGCAGGCTTCTACATGCTGCTCATGCTGGTGGGCCTGCAGGGCATTTCCGAAGACGTCTACGAGGCGGCCCGCATCGACGGCGCCTCCCGCTGGCAGACGTTCCGCGACGTGACGCTGCCGCTGCTCAAGCCGACCCTCGCGCTCACGACCGTGCTCTGCGTCACCGGGTCGCTGCTCGCATTCGAGCAGTTCTACATCCTCACCAAGGGCGGCCCCGACAACTCGACCATCACGATCGTGCAGCTCATCTACAACGTGGCCTTCCAAGGCCAGAACGACCTCGGCGTCGCCGGCGCCCTCTCGGTGATCGTGCTGCTCGCGCTCATCGTGATCAACATCGCGCAGATCCGCGCGTTCGGCCGGAAGGTGGAGGACTGATGAGCATCGACACCGCACCCGATTCGACGCGCGCAATGGTGACGGCGGATGCCGCGGGCGGCGACCGTCGTCGTCAGCACCGCGTGTCGCGCAAGCACTCGCCGACCTCGTTCGCGGGCATCGCCCTGCGCACCCCCGGCTGGGTGCTGACCGGCGCGCTCGCCGTGATCTTCCTGTACCCGCTGATCTGGACGGCGATCTCGTCGGTCTCGCCGCGCGCGGGCACCGGCCAGGTCGACGGCTGGGGCTTCGGCAACTACGAGACGCTCGCGAACTACCAGGCGGGCATCTGGGTCTACATCGCCAACTCGCTGATCGTCTCGCTGCTCACGGTGCTGCTCACGCTCGTGATCTCGCTGCTCGGCGGCTATGCGTTCGCGAGGTTCCGGTTCCCCGGAAAGGACGTGCTGTTCCTCGCGACACTCGCGATCCTCATGGTGCCCTACGCCACGCTGCTCATCCCGCTCTACGTGCTGCTCAATATCGTGGGACTCTCGAACTCCCTCGTGGGCGTCGCGCTGGTGCTCACGATGTTCCAGCTGCCGTTCGCAACGTTCATGATGCGCATCTCGTTCGAGTCGATCCCGCGTGAGCTCGACGAGGCGGCGATGGTCGACGGCTGCTCGAGCTTCACCGCGCTGTGGCGGGTGCTGGTTCCGGCGGTCAAGCCGGGGCTCATCACCGTCGGCCTCTTCGCGTTCCTGGCGGCGTGGAACGACTTCTTCGCACCGCTGATCCTCATCAACGACTCGAACAAGATGCCGCTTCCGCTCGCGATCACCAACCTCCGCGGCCAAGTGCAGGGCGTCGTCGACTACGGCGCCACCGAGGCCGGCGTCGTGGTGCTCGCGCTGCCGTGCATCCTGCTCTTCCTGATCCTTCAACGACACTATGTGCGCGGCTTCATGTCGGGCGCCTTCAAGGGATGAACATGACCCTCTCTGCAACGACCACCACCCACTCCGTTCCCGTCGCACCGTCGACCGGCGCGCTGCGCCCGCTCGGCCTCGACGAGGTGAAGATCACGGGTGGCTTCTGGGGCGATCGCCAGCAGGTGAACGGGAGCGCCACGCTCGCGCACATCGAGAGCTGGCTCGAACGGGAGGGGTGGCTGCGCAACTTCGACCTCGCCGCGGCGGGCACGCTGCCCGATGGGCGGCGCGGGCGGGAGTTCTCGGACTCCGAGGTCTACAAGTACCTCGAAGCGGTCGCGTGGGAGATCGGGCGTCGAGGCGGTGACGACGAGCTCGAGCGCCGGTTCCGCGGCATCGTCGCCCGGGTCGCGGCGGCACAGGAGAGCGACGGATACCTCAACACGAAGTTCGGCCGAACGGGTCAGGCGCCCCGGTGGAGCGACCTCGAGTGGGGCCACGAGCTGTACTGCCTCGGTCACCTGTTCCAGGCGGCGGTGGCACGGGTGCGAACTCGTCCCGATGCCGACGACGGACTCGTCACCGTCGCGCGTCGCGCGGCCGACCTCGTCTGCGAGGTGTTCGGCGACGGCGGCCGCGAGGGCATCTGCGGTCACGCCGAGGTCGAGGTCGGGCTCGCCGAGCTCGGCCGGGCGCTGGGTGAGCCCCGGTACCTCGAACAGGCGCGTCTGTTCGTGGAACGCCACGGGAACGGAACGCTGCGCGACATCGAGTGGGGCAGGTCGTACTACCAAGACGACCTGCCCGTGCGCGAGGCGACGGCGCTGCGCGGGCACGCGGTGCGGGCGAACTACCTGTCGGCGGGCGCGGCCGACGTCGCGGTCGACACCGGTGACACCGAGCTGATCCGCAGCCTCTCCCGGCAGTGGGGCAACACGGTCGAGCGCCGCACGTACGTGACAGGCGGACAGGGCTCCCACCACCAGGACGAGGCGTTCGGCGAAGACTGGGAGTTGCCGGCCGACCGTGCCTACTCCGAGACCTGCGCGGGTGTGGCATCCGTCATGTTCAGCTGGCGGCTGCTGCTCGCACATGGCGATTCACGCTACGCCGACCTCATCGAGCGCACGCTGTACAACGTCGTCGCGACGTCGCCGTCGGCCGAGGGCACGGCGTTCTACTACGCCAACACGCTGCACCAGCGCACGCCGGGTGCGCCGGCCGACCCCGACGCCGTCTCGCCGCGGGCGCACTCGTCGCTGCGTGCGCCCTGGTTCGAGGTGTCGTGCTGCCCGCCGAACGTGGCGCGCACGTTCGCGAGCCTCGGCGCGTACCTTGCGACGGCGGCTGCCGCAGGCATCCAGTTGCACCAGTACGCGCCGTCGACCATCCGCACCACGCTCGACGACGGGCAGGAGGTCGCCCTCGAGGTGTCGACGTCGTACCCGCTCGAGGGGAGCGTGCGCGTGCAGGTGCTGACGGATGCCGCGGCGCCGTGGACCCTCTCGCTGCGCGTGCCGACGTGGGCGGACGGGGCGCGGCTCGTCGTGCGTCCGGCTGCTGACGAGCCGGTGCAGGCGATGCCCGCCGGCCCCGGCACGGTCTCGTTCTCGCGAGCCTTCGCGGCGGGCGATGTCGTCGAGCTCGAACTGCCGGTGCAGCCGCGGTTCACCGCGCCCGACCCGCGGGTCGATGCCGTGCGCGGATGCCTCACGGTCGAGCGCGGCCCAGAGGTCTACGCCCTCGAATCGGTCGACCTCGCCGAAGCGGGCGCTGCGGTGACGGATGTCGCCGACGTCGTGCTCGACGCGAGCGTGCCGCCGCGCGAGGAGAACGGACGAGTGCTCGTCACCGTGCGTTCGCGCGAGGCCGACGCGACGCCCGTCGAGGTGCCCCTCGTGCCGTACCACGAGTGGGCGGAGCGGGGCCCTTCGACGATGCGCGTCTGGATTCCGACGACGTAGCGCGATCCGCGCGCCGGTCGATTCGACGGCGCAACGGCGCGATTCGCTACAGC
>DASSWY010000277.1:0-2135 GCA_035704325.1 Microcella sp.
TGCGCCGATTCGACTCTCGACGGTTCCGGCACGCTGCGACCCGCACGCCATTGCGGAGGACAAGCAGGGGACGCTGTTCCGGGTCGACGCGACGCTCACTCCCCCGAACGGTGACGTAGCGACGGGCGACGCGCCCGCCTCCGGCACGGTCACGGTCACGGCTGACGATGCGACCCGCGATGCCATCTATGACGCGATTACGCGGGTCTGCGCGGCTCGCGTCGGTGCTGAGTGACAGACTGAGCGCGTGATTGATCGCGAGCGGCGCAGCTTGTTGCAGCGGGCCGCCCGCGCGATTGGCCTCGCTGGTCTGGCGATTTCTGCGATCTGCCTCTCGCTGCCGGGCATCGTCGAGCCCGACCTGTTGCCGTCGGTGCTCATTCTGATGGCGGGGCAGGCAGGCGCCCTCATCATGGTGGGCCGCAGCGAGCACGTGGGGTGGCCGGTTCTCGTGATCGTGCTGGGCCTCGCGACGCTCGCCGTCGCGCAGCTGCCGTTCTCGGGCAGCCAGTCAGTCGCGTTACCCGTCGCGCTCGCACCGCTCGGCGCCATTGGCATCGGAGCGGTCGGTATCGTCCTCAGCGAGAGTCGGCCGCGCTGGCTGTTGTGGGCCTTCGGTACGCTCACGTCGGCGTTTCTCGTCGCCCTCGCCGGCCCCACGATGGGCCTGTTTTCGACGGCGGCGATCGCCACCCTCGCCGGCTGGGTGATCACGATGATCATCGGCATCTGGGTGACGGTCGGCGTCGAACGCTCACTCGTGCGCATCGACGGCATCGGCCGCGCCCACCAGGTCGAGCGTCAGGCGAGCGAGATGGAGGCGCAGCGGCGGCAGAGCGCGCGCCTGCTGCACGACACGGTGCTCGCCACCCTCACGCTGCTCGCCCACTCGGGCGTGGGCGTCAGCGCCGACGCGCTGCGCCAGCAGGCGACGGAAGACGCGCGCCTACTGCGCCAGCTGCGCCTCGGCTCAACGCCGATGCCGCGGTTTTCGGGCTCGTACAACCTCGAACCCGTGTCGGAGTCGACCCTCGGCACGACGCTCGAGAGCGTCAAGCAGCGCTTCCTGCGCATGGGGCTCGAAGTGCGCTGGCACGGCACCGGCCAAGTTCTGTTGCGCTCGGACGTGCTCGACGCGTTCCTGTTCGCGCTTGCCGAGTGCCTCGAGAACGTGCGCCGGCACGCCGGCGTCAGCGACGCCGACGTCACGATCACCGAAAGCGACGACACACTGCGCGCCGTCGTCACCGACGCTGGCCGGGGTTTCGCCCCCGACGAGGTTGACGACGGTCGACTCGGCGTCGCTGAGTCGGTCATCGCGCGCCTGCGCGACGTCGGCGGCAACGCCCGGCTGTTTTCGACGCCCGGGGCTGGCACGACCGTGATTCTCGAGGTGCCCCGATGAGCAAACGCTCGCCGCGCGAGAAGGTCGAGGGCAAGCACGCTTTGCCCGACGAGCGCACGCTCGGTGCGCGGATCAGGCCCTCGGGCGCCCGGTCGGCGACCCGGCGCGGAACGCCCACGTCGACCCACGCCTCCGCCCTCGGCAGCGGATTTCTGGGCATCGGCATCGCCATCGTGGCCGCCCTGCAGTCGATGGTCGGGCTCGGGCTATTTCTCGCCCGCGCCGACACCTACGTGAGCCTGCTGCCGGCCGTGTCGGCGTGGACGCTGCTGCTCGTCACCTTCCTCGGCATCATCATCACCATCTCGGCCACGGGCGAGCGGCTGCCCGACTGGCTGTACGGCTTCTTCCTCGTCTCGTTGACGGCCGTGGTGTGGCTCGACTTTGTCGCCATCGCCCCGTTCAACGACGTGGGGCGCAACGCGAGCGCGTCGATCTCAGCGGGTTTTGTGCTGCTCGTCATTGTGACGCTGCGGTCGCGGTGGGAGGTGCTCGTCGCCACGGCAGCGCTCGGCATCGCGTTTGTCGTCGCGATCGTGCTGACGACGCCCCTCACCCCCGTCACGATCCCGTTCCAGGTCACGGCCGTCGCGCTCGCGGTCGCGCCCGGCATCATCGGCGTGATCTTGATTGCCGGCTTCGAGCGCATCCTGAAGCGCGAACTCGACCGCGTGCTCGTGCAGTCGACCGTGACCGCGCCGCGTCTGGCGGTCGGGATGCTCGCGAGCGA
>DASSWY010000288.1:0-4099 GCA_035704325.1 Microcella sp.
CCCGACCACGCCGTTCGGGCCGAAGGGCTCCAAGAACGGGTACGGGTACCAGCCGTCAGCAGCGCCGCGCAGCATCGTGACCCCCACCCAGATCAGCGGGTACGAGACGGCGAGCCACATGGCCGACCAGGCGATGCGCGCCCGACCGGAGGCGAGCATCCAATCGACGGCGATGTAGATGGGAATCCAGACGTGCAGCGCCTCGTTCGGCCACCACGGGCCGACGTACCCGTCAGAGTTCGGCACGTCGCGCAACAGCAGGTTGTACACGACGCCCGTCACGATCGCGTACGAAAAGACGGATGCGCGGATCGCCGTATACAGGCGCGTGTCGCGCTCGCTCGTCAGCGCCATGACGCCGCCGACCGCGAGCACGACGATGTTGATCATCGCCGTCTGGATCGTGAAGAACGCGAAGTACTCGGTCGGCTCGAAGCGGCCGACCGACACCTGGTCGGTGATCTGCGTGATGAGAGCGGCGAGCACCGTCGCGCTCGCCAGCAGCGAGACGACGCCGGCGATGCGGCGCAGGGTGGTCGCGGGGGCGGGGGATGCGGTGCGCCCCTCGGGCGCGGACGTCACTGTCACGACGCTGAGGCTAGCAAGCGGGGGCCGGGCGAACGGGGTGCGCTGTGCGCGCGCACAGAAATTCGCGCCGCCTAGGCTTCGATCATGGCGATGTTCGACGTGGCGGTGGTCTATCTGACCCGCACAGTCGACGTCGACGGGCGACCGCAGCGGCAGGTGCTGCTCGGGCGCAAGCTGACCGGCTTGGGAATCGGGCGGCTCGTCGGGCCGGGCGGCAAGCTCGAGCCCGGGGAGTCGCCTCGCGAGGCCGCCGTGCGCGAGGTGGCCGAAGAGATCGGTGTGGTCGTCGAGCCCGACGCGCTGGTGCCGATCGGCGAGATCGCCTACCCCTTCGTCGATGAGCCGCGCTGGTCGCAGTTCTCGCACGCCTACCGCTGCGACACTTTCGCGGGCGAGCCGACCGCGAGCGACGAACTCGCGCCCGAGTGGTTCGCTCTCGACGCGATACCGCTGGAGCGCATGTGGGCCGACGCCGCGCTGTGGCTGCCGCGGGCGCTCGCGGGCGAGTTCGTGCGGGCAACGCTCGCCTTCGGCGCGGGCGATCGGGTCGTTAGCGCGCAGTGGGGCGTGGCCGCGCGCAGCTGAACGGGGTGCGGTGACCGCGCTGCCCGGCCTGCGAAACGGTCAGCGCGCATCCCGCTCTCAGTCAGCCGGTCTACGGTTTCCCCTCGTGACGCTTTCTGACAACATCCAGAACCAGACCGCTTTCGGCCCGCTCGTGCTCGGCGGCAACGTGTTCGGCTGGACGGCCGACCGCGACGCGAGCTTCGCCGTGCTCGACGCCTTCGTCGAGGCGGGCGGCACGGCCATCGACACCGCCGACGTCTACTCCGAGTGGGCAGACGGCCACAGCGGCGGCGAGTCAGAGACCGTGCTCGGCGAGTGGCTCGCCGCGCGCCCGGGCATGCGCTCGACGATCAGCATCGCGACGAAGGTGTCGATGAAGAGCGACCGCAAGGGCCTCGCGCCCGAGAACATCCGCGCTGCCCTCGACGAGTCGCTCGAGCGACTGCAGACGGACTACGTCGACCTCTACTACGCGCACCGCGACGACGACGCGGTGCCGCAAGACGAGGTGGTGACGGCCTTCGCCGAGCTCGTGGCCGACGGTCGCGTGCGCCAGCTGGGGGCCTCGAACTTCACGGGTGAGCGTCTGCGCAGCGCGGTGACTGTCGCGGCCGCCCACGGTGTCGTCGGCTTCACCGTCGCCCAGGACGGCTACAACCTCGTGCGCCGCGACTACGAAACGGCGCTCGCCCCCACGGTCGCCGACCTGGGAATCGTGCAGCTGCCCTACGGTGCCCTGCAGGGCGGCTTTTTGACCGGCAAGTACCGAGTGGGCGGCGACGCGGTCGACTCGCCGCGCGCCGGCAACGCGACGAAGCTGCTCGACGACGAGCGGGCGGTGCGCCTTCTTGAGGCGCTCACCGGCGTCGCGGATGCGCGCGGAGCATCCATGACCGCCGTCGCGCTCGCATGGTTGCGTCAGCAGCCCACGGTCGGCGCCCCGATCGCGAGCGCCCGCTCGACCGAGCAGCTGGCCGCACTCGTTGAGTCGTTCGATCTTGTGCTCACCGACGAGGAACTCGCCGCGCTCGCCTGAGTGCGGATTTCGCACCGTTTACGGCGCTTTTCCGTTGTGAGCCTTACCCAGGACTGTCGATCTCGATAGTCGAGGGATACGCAACAGTGGAAATCGGTCGATGCCTCTGCATAGAGTCGAACCCATGTCACCGACGACCCGCCGCGCCCGCAGTCGCGCCGCGGTGGGTCTCACCGCGCTTCTTGCGCCGCTCGCGTTCGCCGCGACACCCGCGCTTGCCCTGCCCGGCTCCGATGACTTCGGGGTCTACGCGAACCCGGGCGACACTCTCACCGTCGAGTTTCCCTTCCGCGCCGACGGCGAGCAGTACGAGTGGGTCGTGCCTGCCGGCGTCACCGAGATCACGGTCGAGTTGGCCGCCGGGTCGGGCGCCAGCTACGAGATTCCTCCCGCTGTGTCGCCGGGCGGTGCCGGCGGATGGCTCACGGCGACCGTGCCCGTCGACCCTGGTGCGGAGCTGTCGCTTCTGGTGGGCGCAGCGGGCACGTATGGCAGCGGCGCCGTCATCGGAGGACCGACTTTTGCCACCGAGGCGATGCGGGGCGGCGGGGCGACGGTTCTCGCATCGGCGTCCGATGTGCTCGCGGTCGCCGGTGGCGGCGGTGCCGGCAGCCGATGCGTCGATACCGCGATTCTCGCCGTCTGTGGCCCGGGTGGCGCGGGCGGCTTCTCGCTCGCGGCGGAGGGCGCCGACGGGATGGACGGCACGAGCGTGCAGCCGGCGCCGGGCTACTCCTTCGTCGGGTCGGGCGCGACCGCGACAGCACCCGGCGCGAGTGCGGACACCATTTCGTTCGTAACGGGCGATCTCGAGCTCGAGGACGTTCAGGTCGTGAGCCCCGGCGTGCCGCCCGGTGCGAACCCCGCCCGCGTTGATGCGTCGATCATTCGGCCCGGACTCGGCGCGGTTCCCGGGCTGTCGACTCTGGGAGGCGGCGGATCGGGCTACTACGGCGGCGGGCACGGTGCCGAAGCCGCCGGCACGACCCGCGGCGAACCCGCCGACGTCGTCCAGGTCGTGCTTGCGAGTGGTGGTGGGGGCGGTGGCTCTGGCTACCTGGTCGACGGCGCCGAGGTCGTCGAGCTGCGCGACAACGTGGGCGACGGCTTCGCGTCGATCACCTACACGGTGCCCGAACCTAATGTCGTCGATGCGCCCGCGCCGACGCTCGCGCTCGGCGCGACGAGCGTGCAGGCCGGCGCCTCGCTCACCCTGACGGGCTCAGGTTTCGACCCCGAGCGCGACTACCCGGTGATCCTCAACTCTGACCCGGTGCTGCTCGGCACCGCCACCACCGACGTCAGGGGTGCGTTCAGCGCCACGCTGCTCGTGCCGACGACGGTGCCGCCCGGCGAGCACGTCATTACGGCGGGCGATGCGAGCATCCCGATCACCGTGACGGCGGCCGATGCGCCGCTCGTCGCAGACGGCACCGGTGACGTCACCGCGTTCGCGGCTGCTCCCGAGCTGCCGCCGACCGGCGCCGACCCGCTCGCCGCGAGCATCCTGGGGGCTCTTGCTGTTGCTTTGTTGGCGACGGGCGCCGCCGCGATCAGGGCGTCGCGTCAGCCTTTCCCAGCACGTCGAGCAGCCACGCGAGTTCGATAGCGCGCTGGTTCCAGGCCGAGTAGCGGCCCGAGACGCCGCCGTGCCCGGCCTCCATCTCGCAGCGCAGAATCGCGTCGGCCCCGACCTCGCGCAGTCGCGCCACCCACTTCGCCGGCTCGACGTAGAGCACGCGCGTGTCGTTCAGGCTCGTCACCGCGAGGATGCGCGGGTAGCGCTGATCGGTCACGTTCTCGTACGGCGCGTAGCTCTTGATGTAGTGGTAGGCCTCCGGGTCGTCGAGCGGGTTGCCCCACTCGTCCCACTCGATGACCGTGAGCGGCAGCGACGGGTCGAGGATG
>DASSWY010000346.1:0-4794 GCA_035704325.1 Microcella sp.
CTCGCACCGCGCGGGCATCGTCGACGGGCTCGCCACCATCTGTGACGGGCGGCACCTGATCGTGTACGTCTGGTACGACAACGAGTTCGGCTACAGCTCGCAGGTCATTCGCGTGCTCGAGACGATGGCGGGCACGCACCCCGTCGTCGTGCCCGAGCGCGTGCTTGTCTGACAGCCTGGCCGTGCGCCGCGCGCTCAGCGGAAGGCGGGCAGCCCCGTCAGGGCCGCGCCGATGACGAGAGCGTGCACCTCGTCGGTGCCCTCGTAGGTGCGGACCGACTCGAGGTTCTGCACGTGACGCATGGGCGAGAACTCGGCCGTGATGCCGTTGCCGCCGAGGATCGTGCGGGCGCTTTGCGCCACGCGAATGGCGGTGCGCACGTTGTTGAGCTTGCCGATCGAGATCTGGTGCGGCAGCAAGAGGCCCTGGTCTTTGAGTCGGCCGAGCTGCAGAGCGAGCAGTGAGCCGGTGGCGACGTCGAGCGTCATGTCGGCGAGCTTTGCCTGCGTGAGCTGCGCGGCGGCGATGGGGCGCTCGAAGGCGACCCGCTCGAGCGCGTAGCGGCGCGCGGTCTCGAGCGCATCCCGTGCGGCGCCCATGGCGCCCCACACGATGCCGTACCGCGCCGAGTTCAGGCACGTGAACGGGCCGCGCAGGCCGCGAGCCCCGGACAGCACCGCGTCGGCGGGGAGGCGCACCTCGTCGAGCTCGATGTCGCACTGAATGGATGCGCGCATCGACAGCTTCGCGGTGATCGGCGTTGCGGTGAAGCCGGGGGCGTTGGTCGGCACAATGAAGCCGCGAATGCCGTCGTCGGTCTGTGCCCAGATGATCGCGATGTCGGCGATCGAGGCGAGGCCGATCCAGCGCTTCGCGCCCGACAGAACCCAGTCGTCGCCGTCGCGACGCGCGAAGGTTGTCATCGACCCGGGGTCACTGCCGGCGTTCGGTTCGGTGAGGCCGAAGCAGCCGACGATGTGGCCGGCCGCCATGCCCGGCAGGTACTGGGCCTTCTGCTCCTCTGACCCGAACGAGTGGATCGCCGTCATCGCGAGCGAGCCCTGCACCGAGACGACGGTGCGCAGACCCGAGTCTCCCGCCTCGAGTTCGGCGGCGGCGAGCCCGTACTCGACGGCGCTGCGGCCGGGCAGGCCGTCGCCCGACAGCATCATGCCGAGCACGCCCAGCTCGCCGAAGGCGGGCAGCAGCTCGCGCGGCAGGTGCGCGTTCTCGTACCACTCGGCGATGTTCGGCCGCAGCTCGGTGTCGACGAAGGCGCGCACGCGATCGCGCACGGCCCGCTCGTCGGCAGACAGCATGTGGTCGATGCCGACGGGATCGGCGGCAACCTCGTCAGGGGTGGGGGAGTGCGTGGGCACGAGCATCCTCTCGTCTCGTCGTCGAGGCTGGTGGCGGGCGCGGGGCGCTCCTCGAGAAGCGTGCCCCACCATCATGCACCCTGGCGCGGCGCTCGGCCCGCGCGCCGCTACAGTGGCGCCGTGACCGCCCTGCCGCTTGACGGAATTCTCGTCGCCGACTTCAGCCGTGTGCTCGCCGGGCCCGCCGCGACGATGTGGCTCGCCGACCTCGGGGCGCGGGTGATCAAGGTTGAGCGCCCGGGCACGGGTGATGACACCCGCGCGTTCGGCCCGCCTTGGGCGGGGTCGTCGAGCGCCTACTTCGAGGCAGCGAACCGCTCGAAAGAGTCGATCGCCCTCGACCTAGCCGACGCCGGCGATGCAGAGCTTGCGCGCCGGCTGGCGACGCGTGCCGACGTGGTCGTCGAGAACTTCCGCTCAGGCGCGCTCGCCCGCTACGGCCTCGACCCGGCAACGGTGCTCGCCGCGAACCCGCGCGCCGTCTACTGCTCGATCACGGGCTTCGGCTCCGGCGCGGGGGCGGCGCTGCCCGGCTACGACTTTCTCGTGCAGGCCGTCGGCGGCCTCATGAGCATCACAGGAGACGCCGGCGGCGAGCCCCGCAAGGTGGGCGTTGCGCTCGTCGACCTGCTCGCCGCGAAAGATGCCGTGATCGGAATACTCGCCGCGCTGCGGCACCGCGACGCCACCGGCGAGGGGCAACACATCGAGATCGACCTGCTGAGCACGCTGCTCGCCGCGCTCGCCAACCAGGCCTCGAGCTATCTCGCAACGGGTGATGCCCCGCGCGCCATGGGCAACCAGCACCCCTCCATCGCGCCGTACGAGACGCTCACGGCCGCCGACGGCGTCATCGCCGTCGCGGTCGGCGCTGACCGCCAATTCCGGATGCTCGCGAGCGTTATCGACGCCCCGCAGCTCGCCGACGATCCGCGTTTCGCGACGAACCCGGCCCGGGTGACGCACCGCGCGGAGCTCGTGACCCGCCTCGAGGAGGCGCTCGCGCGCATCCCCGCCGATGCGGCGGTCGAGCGGATGCTCGCCGCCGGAATCCCCGCCGGTCGCGTCGGCGACATCCCGTCGGCGTTCGCGCTCGCCGAGCGGTTGGGTCTCGAGCCGACGACGGAGCTGGGGGAGGGGCACCCCGCCCAGGTGCGGCATCCGGTGAGGTACGGGGCGTTTGTGCCCGTGCCGCCGAGCGCCCCGCCCGCGCTGGATGCCGATGGCGCAGCGCTGCGCGCGTGGCTCGCGGCCGACTCCTGACCGCCCCTGTACAGCGTGGCGAAGAGGGTGCTGATAATCGCCTCGGCGTCGACACAGTGGACACCGCGCACCCCCTAGGGTGGCATCGACAGCGTGCACTGATGCCGCGTCCGATCGGGCGGTAGGCGTGCACCGACGACACTCGAGGAGTTTCATGAGCAAGTACGCCGTGATCAACCCGGCAACGGGCGAGACCGTCAAGGAATACCCGACGGCCACCGACGCCGACATCGCCGCCGCGATCGAGAAGGCCCACGCGGCGAGCCGAAACTGGGCGCGCACGACGACCCGCGAGGAGCGCGCCGCCCTCATCACCCGCGTCGCCGAGCTGCACCGCGAGCGCCGCCAAGAGCTCGCCGAAATCATCGTGCGCGAGATGGGCAAGCCCATCGGCGACGCGCTCGGAGAGGTCGACTTCTCGGCCGACATCTACCAGTACTACGCCGACAACGGCCCCGGCCTGCTCGCCGACGAGCCCGTCGACCTCGTCGAGGGCAGCGAGGGTTCGGCGTTCATCCGCAAGAGCCCGCTCGGCGTGCTGCTCGGCATCATGCCCTGGAACTTCCCGTACTACCAGGTGTCGCGCTTTGCCGGCCCGAACATCGTGCTCGGCAACACGATCATCTTGAAGCACGCCGCGCAGTGCCCTGAGTCGGCGGCTGCGATCCAGCAGATCTTCGACGACGCGGGCTTCCCCGAGGGCGCGTACGTCAATGTCTACGCGACGAACGAGCAGGTCTCGACGATCATCGCCGACCCCCGCGTGGCGGGCATCTCGCTGACCGGTTCCGAGCGCGCCGGCGCCGCCGTCGCCGAGCAGGCTGGCCGACACCTGAAGAAGGTTGTGCTCGAGCTCGGCGGCAGCGACCCCTTCATCCTCCTGTCGACCGACGACATGGATGCGACGGTCGAGGCCGCGGTCAACGCTCGCGTCGACAACAGCGGCCAGTCGTGCAACGGCGCGAAGCGCTTCATCGTGGTGGAGGAGCTCTACGACGAGTTCCTCGAAAAGTTCGTCGCGAAGATGGGCGAGGTTGGCCCCGGCGACCCCATGAAGGGCGAGGCTGCCTACGGTGTGCTCTCGAGCGCCCAGGCTGCCGACAACCTCGCCGACCAGGTCGACCGCGCGGTCGCCGGTGGCGCTGAGGTGCTCGTGGGCGGCACCCGCGAGGGCACCTATTTCTCGGCCACCGTGCTCGCCAACGTGCAGAAGGGCAACTCGGCCTACTACGAAGAGTTCTTCGGCCCCGTCGCGCAGGTGTTCAAGGTGGCGAACGAGGCCGAGGCGGTTGAGCTCGCCAACGACACCCCGTTCGGGCTCGGCTCGTACCTGTTTACGACCGACGAGGCGCAGGCCGCCCGCGTTGCCGACCAGATCGAGGCCGGCATGGTCTACGTGAACTGCGTGCTCGCCGACAGCCCCGAACTGCCGTTTGGCGGTGTGAAGAACTCGGGCTCGGGCCGCGAGCTCGGCACGCTCGGCATCGACGAGTTCGTCAACAAGAAGATGATCCGCATCGCCTAACGGCCGGTGCGACGACGGGGGTCCGCTCAGGCGGGCCCCCGTTTCGTCTGCGGTCGTGTCGCGGGTCCGCGCGCGGGCGCCCGCACACGCGAGCACGCCCACGCACGCACGCGCACGCACGTACTGCCAAACGACCCTGACCGGTTCCTCACAATCAGGCCAGATTCGTCACTGACGCGCCCGTAGCCTGATTTCACGTGACGGAACCGATCTCTCGTACCCCTGCCCCCGCATCCACCGCGCCGCCCTCTGAGCGCCGCCCGATCAAACGCTGGGTGTTCTGGCCCGCCGCCGTGCTCGTTGTCGGCTTTGTAGCGTTCACCCTCATCGCCCCGGAGGCGGCCGGCGCCGCCTTCGGCGCCGTGCAGGCCTCGATCATTTCGTGGTTCAACTGGTATTACGTGCTCATCGCCGCGTTCTTTGTGGCGTTCGCCCTGTGGGCGGCGTTCTCGCGGCACGGGCGCATCCGCCTCGGTCGCGACGATGACGAGCCGGAGTTCTCGTTCCGGTCGTGGTTTGCGTTGCTCTTTGCCGCCGGCATGGGTATCGGCCTGGTGTTCTGGGGCGTCGCCGAGCCGCTGAACCACTTCGCCAACCCGCGGCCCGGGGTCGACGGAACCGACGTC
>DASSWY010000358.1:0-6176 GCA_035704325.1 Microcella sp.
GAAGGGCATCACGACCCTGCGGCTCGTGGTCGAGCAGCAGGGTGGGCACGCCGCGAGCCCCCCGCCGCTGGCCGCCACCGAGCGCCTCGCCCGGGCGTTGCTGCGCCTGAACCGGCGGCCCGCGCGCGCCCGCCTTGACCCCACGACGCGCACGATGATCGCGACGCTCGGCGCGCGAGCCCGCCAGCCACTACGCAGCGTCTTCACCCGAGTGGGCCTCTTCGCCCCGCTGCTCGTGCGCGTCTTCCTGCGCACGAGCGCCGAGACCCGGGCACTGGTGCGCACCACGCGGGCAGTCACCGAGCTGCGGGCCGGGCACGCCGCCAACGCCCTACCCGAGCGGGCCGAGGCCACGATCAACATGCGCATCGCGCCGGGGACGAGCGTCGCCGCGGCGGTCGACGAGGTGCGCAGCGCCATCCGCGATGAGGCCGTGCAGATCGACGTGCTCGAACCGAGCGAACCCTCGCCCGTGTCACCCGCTTCCGGTGCCGGCTGGGAGGCGATCGTTCGGGCGGTGCGTGACGTGCATCCGAATCTGCTGGTGACCCCCTACGTCATGATGCAGGCGAGTGACAGCCGCTTCTTCACCACAATCAGCGATCACGTCTACCGGTTCGCGCCGTTCCGAATGTCGGCGGCTGAGCGCGCCTGCCTGCACGCGAAAGACGAGCGCATCCGAATCTCCGCGTTTCTCGAGGGCATCGCGGTCTACGAGGCCCTGCTGCGCCGACGCTGACTACCAGCCGCGCTCGCCGAGCCACGTCGACCAGTGGCCGAGCGAGCGCGGGTCGTCGGTCACGATCGCGTCGACGCCCGCCACACGGGCCTGCCGCCAGAACGTCTGCGAGTTCAGCGTGTACACGATCACCGTGATGCCCGCCCGCTGCAACTGGCCGACCATGCGCGGAGACAGCTCGACCGAGCGCATGCTCGTGACCACGAGGGTTGCGTCGTACGCGCTGACCAAGCCGAGCGGCGACGCGGGCAGCACCTGCATGGTGAGCGCCCGCTGCAGCTCGGGCGCGAGCCGCTTCAGGGCGAGCATCGTGCGCGCCTCGAAGCTGGCGACCACCGTGCGGTCAGCGATTCCGAACCGGTCAATCAGCTCGAGTACCGGGGCGATGTCGTCGTCACTCCAGGTGCCCTTGAACTCGACGAGGGCCGTCGTGTCGACGTCGCGAAACGGGCTGAGTGCCTCCTCCGCGGTCGGAACCCGCGTCCCGCGCCAGGCATCGCCAAACCACGAGCCAGCGTCGAGCGCCCGAATCTCGTCGAGGGTGTGGCGGGAAACCCGACCCTCGCCGTCGGTCGTTCGGTCGACCGTATCGTCGTGCATCACCACCGCGTGGCCGTCGCGGGTCAGTTGCAGATCGAATTCGACGATGTCGGCGCCGCCGTTGATGGCGGCACGAATAGCCGGCACCGTGTTCTCCGGCGCCGCGACGGGGTCGCCCCGGTGTGCCGCTGTCAGGGGCACACCGTCATTGAGTGCCTGCGCGTACGCCGGAACCGCGGCGTACGCGGTCGCCGCGGTGTAGTCGATCGAGAAGACGCCGACCAGGGCGACGGTGGCGGCAATCGACGCCGCGACGCGGCGGGGCGAATAGCGGTGACCGCTCCAGAGCGTTCGCTCGGCAGATCGGGGCTGAAACACGGGCCACCTCCGTCGACGTCGGTCGCCGCAACGGTGCGGCGCCCGACGAGTCTAGAGGCTGTCGTTACCGTTTCGTAATCTAAAGCGCCGCCTCACGGCACCCGCGAGGGCCCCTTTTCGGGGGATAGTCAGGGCGGTCGCGGCCACGAGAGCAACCAGCGCAGCACCGACCAACACCGCGGCGGTGGCGACCGGCAGGCCGACGGCATCCGCGGCCACAGGGCGCGCATCGGCGGCTAGGCGGATGCTCGTGGCGGGGTCCTCGACGGGCGCGCGGGGCGCGGGGCGCGCATCCCCCGCGTCATCCGTGGCGGCGGCGACGCCGCCGCGCGCGTCCGTTCCGCGCTCATCTGCTGTGCGCTCGTCCGCCGTGAGCTCATCTGCGCCACGGTCGTTCTCGCCGGGCGTGTCGGCTCCGGCCGCGCCGGTCGCGGCGTCACTGTCGGTCGGTTCCCCCGCAACCGGCGTCGGTGCGGGTTCGGCGCTCCGCACCGGCTCCGCAGGCGGCGGTGGTGGTGGCGGCGGCGCAGGAGCGGGAGGGGGCGGCGGCGGTGGCGGCGCAGGAGCGGGAGGGGGAGGGGGCGCTGGCGCGGGTGCCGGCCCCGGAACGCTCGCCCCGTACTTGGCGAAGACTTGCACGCCCCAGGTCGACCCATTCGCCTGCACGAAGGCGATGCCGACGTCGGTGTAGTCGCCGAGCATGTTGGCCTTGTGCCCGGCCGAGTTCCACCAGGCGTCGAACATGGCAGCGCCGGTCGGCTGGCCGTAGGCAACGTTCTCACCCGCCCGGGTCCAGCCGCCCGGAATCTGCGACGAGTAGTTGGGGTTGTGGTACATCCTGCCCTCGGCGGCCATCTGATTCGCCCAGTTCACGGCGACCTGGTCGAGCGCCCCGTTGCGCGCCAGCGGCCCGAGCCCGGCGCCCGCACGCCCCTGGTTCATCAGCGAGTGAATCGTCCCCGACTCGCTCGCGTGCGCGGCGGGCGCAACGGCGGGGGCAAGAACGGGCACCACGACGAGCGCCGCCGCAATGAGAACCCCCGCGAGCGACGCCCACACCCCCCGTGCGGCGACCACGATGCAATTATGCGGATGCGCGCGCGTTTTCGCGAGCATCCTCGCGTTCTCGACGGGCGATCGCCTCCGCGCGACGCGCCATGCCCGTCGCCATGCCGGGGAAGATCACCCCGTGGAACGGGATGATCGAGCCCCAGTACAACCGGCCGCCGAGCCCCGACGGGAAGAAGATCGCGCGCTGCAGCAGGTGCGAACCGCCGCCCTCACGCGGGCTCACCGTGAACTCGAGCCACGCCCGGCCCGGCAACTTCATTTCGGCCCGCAGGCGCAGAAATTCTCCGCGGTCGAGGCGCTCCACGCGCCAGAAGTCGAGCGCGTCGCCGGGCGCGAGCCGCTCGGGGTCGCGGCGCCCGCGCCGAAGGCCCACTCCCCCAACGAGCTTGTCGAGCCAGCCGCGCGCCGCCCACGCGACGGGCAGCGAGTACCAACCGTTGTCGCCGCCGATGCCCTCGACGACGCGCCAGAGGTGCTCGGGGCTCGCCTCACAGTCGGCCTCGCGCCGGTCGACGAACACGGTTGCGCCACTCCACTCGGGGTCGCTCGGCAGCGGGTCGGCCGGCGCGTCGGCGACGGCCCCGTTGCGCCAGCTCGTCTCGATCTCGCCCTCGCGCATCTTGGCCAGCGCGTACCGCACCGCCTGGCGGTAGCCCGTGAGCCCTCCCTCGGGCGCCGGAATGTACTGCTCGATGTCGTGCTCACTGCAGACCGCGTCGTATTGCAGGCTCGAGATGATCGGCACCGCCAGCGACCGCGGAATCGGCGTGACGAGGTTCACCCACTGGCTCGCGAGGTACGGGGTGAGCACCGGCAGGCTCGCGATCGGCCGCTGCTTGAGACCCGCCTCGACCGCGTAGCCGTTCATCATCTGGCCGTAGCGCAGCACATCGGGCCCGCCGATGTCGAAGGCGCGATTCACCTCGGGCGCGAGGCCCGCCGCCCCGATCAGGTAGTGCAGCACGTCGCGCACGGCGATCGGCTGAATGAAGTTGCGCACCCACTTCGGCGCCGGCATGTACGGCAACACCTCGGTGAGGTGCCGAATCATCTCGAAGCTCGCCGAGCCCGAGCCGATCACCACGCCCGCCTGCAGGGCGACCGTCGGCACGCCGCTCGCAAGCAGGATGTCGCCGACCTCTTTGCGGCTGCGCAGGTGCCGCGACAGCGGGCCGTCGGGGTGCAGTCCGCCCAGGTAGACGATGCGCGAGACGCCCGCGTCACGGGCCTCTGCCGCCACGGTGCGGGCGATGCGCTCTTCCGTCACCTCGAAGTCGGGGCCCGAGCTCATCGAGTGCACGAGGTAGTAGAGAACGTCGACGCCCTCGAGGGCCGCGCCCACGTCGCCCGCGCGTTGCAGGTCGCCCGTGGCGACCTCGACGTCGCCCGACCACGGCACATCACGCAGCCGGTCGGGGTCGCGCACGAACACGCGCACCTCGTGTCCGGCCTCGACGAGACGGGGAACGAGTCGGCCGCCGATGTACCCGGTCGCGCCGGTAACGAGGATGCGCATGGGCGAACGCTAGGGAAACATCCTGAACGCGCCCCGCGCATCCGTCAGATCGGTCGGCGGCGTCGGCAGCGTCAGCTGCGTGAGCCGCGTCGAGCGCGTCAGCAGAAGTCGGCGAAGCTGCGCCTCGGATGCGCGGGGTCGGCGTTGTCGATCACGATCGTCGCGGCGCGGTGCGGGTGGGCGTCGCGGCGGTAGATCGCCTGCCCGCCGCGGTAGCGCGGCGCGAGCGAGCCCTCGCCATCGCGGGCGAGCAGGCGAGCGGCCGCGATCTCGTCGGGCACCTCGAGCCACAGGCTCCGGTGCCAGACGCGCGCGAGCTCCGGCCGGTGCAGAAAGACGCCGTCGACGAGCAGTACCGCCCGCTCGGGCACGTCGACCTCGATGCGCGTCGGCACATCGGTGCGGTAGTCGAAGATGCCCGTCGCGACCCGCGCCTCACCCGAGCGGAATGGCACGATCAGCTCAGACCGCAGTGCCTCGACGTCGAACGCGTCGCGGTAGTACCCCTCGGCCGAGTCGCGACCGCGGGCGTATCGACGCGCGCGCGGGTGCAAGAAGTCATCGACGCTCGCCCGCACCACCGCGACGCCGCGCTCGCGCAGCACGCCGGCCCACGCGTCGGCAAAGCTCGTCTTGCCCGCGCCGTCGACCCCGTCGACAGCGACCATGGTGCGGGCTCCACGGTGCTGGCTGGCGAGCTCATCGCTCAACTCGTCGAGCAGGGCGCGGCGCGTGTCGGTCATGCGGGCGAGCCTAGGCTGATCGGGTGCAGTTGAGCTCGACGATCGCCGCCTGGTACCGCGAGAACGCCCGCGACCTGCCGTGGCGCCGCCCGGGGTTCAGCGCGTGGGGGGTGCTGGTCAGCGAGATCATGCTGCAGCAGACGCCCGTCGCGCGCGTGATTCCGCGGCTCGAACAGTGGCTCGCGCGCTGGCCGACCCCCGACGCGCTGGCCGCCGACTCCCCCGCCGAGGCCGTGCGCGCCTGGGATCGCCTCGGCTACCCGCGCCGCGCCCTGAACCTGCACGCGGCCGCCACCGCGATCGCCGAGCGACACGACGGCGAGGTGCCGGCCGACGTCGACGCACTGCTCGCCCTCCCCGGCATCGGCGACTACACGGCGCGCGCCGTCGCCTGCTTCGCCTTCCGGATGCCCGTTCCGGTCGTCGACGTCAACACCCGTCGCGTGATCGCGCGCGCCGTGCACGGCCAGGGCGAGGCCGGCCCCGCCCGCACCCCGAAGTGCGACGCCTGCCCGATCGCCGAGCTCTGCGCCTGGCGAGCGGCCGGCTACCCCGCGTACGACGGCCCGCTCGCCCCGCGCCAGGCGCGCTTCGAGGGCAGCGACCGCCAGGTGCGGGGCATCATCATGGCGGCACTGCGCGGCGCCGACGCCGTAAGCCACGACGAGGTGGCGGCGCTCTGGCCCGACGCCGTGCAGCGCGAGCGCGCGCTGGCGGGGCTGCTCAGCGACGGCCTCGCGGTCGGCGACCCCGAGCGCGGATACCGGCTGCCCGGCGGCGCGTGACGACGCGCGCGACCGGCACCGCGCATCCAGAAACATGCGCGAGAATAGACGAGTCCCCCACCGGCACGAAGGAGTCACCCGATGAGCATGGACGCGACGCACACCGGCCGTGAGCCGAAGCCCGGCCTGATCGAGAAGGCGGGCATCGCCCTCTTCGCGGCGATCGCCGGCCTGTCGATCGCCGCGGGCCTCGTGCTCACCGTGATCGCGATCGTTAACACCGGGTCGATCGACCTCGGCGGCCACTCTTAACAAGCAGCCGCACGCGACGCGAGAACGTCAGCGCTCGTCGTCGTCGAGTTCGCGCGGCTTGACGTAGGGGTCTTCGTCGCCCGCGTACTGCGCGGCTTTCGCCTCTTCCTCCGTACGGGCGTCGCGTTCGCGCGCCTCGCGCAACAGGTTCT